>NZ_JBHWVM010000051.1:0-53086 GCF_042736805.1 Streptomyces sp. NPDC060031 | reverse complement strand
GGTTTTTCGTCGGCGGGGGGGGGGGTTGCTGGGGCGCGGGCCGCGTGTGCCCCGCCGCCCTCTTTTGCGGCTTTGGTGGGGGGGGGGGCCCCCCCCCCGGCGCCCCCCCCCCCCCGACCCTGCGGGACCCGGTTTGACCCCCTGGAACCGGCCCCGTAACCTAGACCGTCGGCATGTTTGGGCGAATCCGTCCAGTGCGCGCCGCGCTCCTGAGCACCTTCCTCCGGGCCCTGCCCGGAGAGGCCGCTCGTCCAATCCGGATCCGTGCAGGCCTCAGGCCTGCCTGAGCGGCTGGCTTCAGGAGCATCCGTCCCGAGTGAGAGAGAGATCCGCGTGTACGCCATCGTGCGCAGCGGTGGTCGCCAGCACAAGGTTGCTGTCGGCGACATCGTTGAGGTTGACAAGATTCCCACCGCCAAGGTTGGCGACACGGTCGAGCTCTCGACCCTGCTCGTTGTCGACGGCGAAGCCGTGACCAGCGACCCGTGGGTCCTGGCTGGCGTCAAGGTCACGGCTGAGATCGTGGACCACCACAAGGGCGTCAAGATCGACATCCTGCGTTACAAGAACAAGACCGGCTACCGCCGTCGCCAGGGTCACCGCCAGCAGTACACGGCGATCAAGGTCACCGGTATCCCCGCGGCTGCGAAGTAAGAGGGACTGAGACATGGCACACAAGAAGGGCGCATCGTCCACCCGGAACGGGCGCGATTCCAATGCCCAGCGGCTCGGCGTGAAGCGCTTCGGCGGTCAGGTCGTTTCCGCTGGTGAGATCCTCGTCCGCCAGCGCGGCACCCACTTCCACCCGGGCTCGGGTGTCGGTCGTGGTGGCGACGACACGCTGTTCGCGCTGCAGGCCGGTGCGGTCCAGTTCGGCACGCACCGTGGCCGCAAGGTCGTCAACATCGTTCCGGCCGCCTGATCCAGCTCCTGCTGATCTGAAGCGTTCGTAACACCCCGAGGGCGGATCTCAGCTCTTCCCGGCGGAAGCCGGGAAGAGAGATCCGCCCTCGGCGCGTTGTCATAGAGACACGTTTAATGGGCAGCAAGGCCTGCCCGGGACATTCCCGTATGTATCTGGAGGAACACCCATGACCACCTTCGTGGACCGCGTCGAGCTGCACGTCGCCGCGGGTAACGGGGGCCACGGCTGCGCCTCCGTTCACCGGGAGAAGTTCAAGCCGCTGGGCGGCCCCGACGGCGGTAACGGCGGCCGTGGCGGCGACGTCATCCTCGTGGTGGAGCAGGCGATCACCACCCTGCTCGACTACCACCACAGCCCCCACCGCAAGGCCACCAACGGCAAGCCCGGCGCCGGCGACAACCGCTCCGGCAAGGACGGCACGGACCTGATCTTGCCCGTCCCGGACGGCACCGTCGTCCTCGACAAGGAGGGCAACGTCCTCGCCGACCTCGTCGGTCAGGGCACCACCTACGTGGCCGCCGAGGGCGGCCGCGGCGGCCTCGGCAACGCCGCGCTCTCCTCCGCCCGCCGCAAGGCGCCCGGCTTCGCGCTCCTCGGCGTCCCCGGCACCGGCGGCGACGTCATCCTGGAGCTCAAGACCGTCGCCGACGTGGCGCTGGTCGGCTTCCCGAGCGCCGGCAAGTCCTCGCTGATCTCGGTGCTCTCCTCCGCCAAGCCGAAGATCGCGGACTACCCCTTCACCACCCTCGTCCCGAACCTGGGCGTCGTCACGGCCGGCTCGACCGTCTACACGATCGCCGACGTCCCGGGCCTGATCCCCGGCGCCAGCCAGGGCAGGGGCCTCGGCCTGGAGTTCCTGCGCCACGTCGAGCGCTGCTCGGTGCTGGTGCACGTCCTGGACACCGCCACGCTGGAGTCCGACCGTGACCCGATCGCCGACCTCGACGTCATCGAGGAAGAGCTCAGGCTCTACGGCGGCGGCCTGGAGAAGCGCCCGCGCCTCGTCGTCCTCAACAAGGTCGACATCCCCGACGGCCAGGAGCTCGCGGACATGGTCCGCCCCGATCTGGAGGCCCGCGGCTACAAGGTCTTCGAGGTGTCCGCAGTCGCCCGTACGGGTCTGAAGGAGCTGTCCTTCTTCCTCGCCGAGGTCATCGCGAAGGCCCGCGCCCGCAAGCCGAAGGAGGAGGCGACCCGTATCGTCATCCGCCCGAAGGCCGTGGACGACAGCGGCTTCACCATCGCCTACGACGAGGTCGAGGACGTCTACCGGGTGCGCGGCGAGAAGCCGGAACGCTGGGTCCGCCAGACCGACTTCAACATCGACGAGGCCGTCGGCTACCTCGCCGACCGCCTCAACCGCCTCGGCGTCGAGGACGCGCTCAGGAAGGCCGGCGCCCGCGCCGGTGACGGCGTCGCCATCGGCTCCGACGAGAACGCGGTCGTCTTCGACTGGGAGCCGACCATGATGGCCGGCGCCGAGATGCTGGGCCGCCGCGGTGAGGACCACCGTCTGGAGGCGCCGCGTCCGGCGACCACGCGCCGTAAGGAGAAGGAAGCCAAGCGCGAGGACTCCGCCCAGAAGGAGTACGACGAATTCCGCCCCTTCTGAGTTAGACGAATTCCGGCCCTTCCGAGTTCATCCGGGTCCAGCCTTATTTCCACCCGTTCTGCGCCGATTTTTGGGCTGGTGGGCGGTCTTGAGGTTGTGTTTACCCGGGTCGCCTAGGATCCACCGGGTGACCAGCACCAATCCCTCCACCGTTTCCGTCGTGGTGATCGCGTACAACGACGCCGGGCTCGTGGGCGAGGCCGTTTCCTCGGCTCTCGCCCAGGGCCCGGTGGTCGCCGAGGTCATCGCCGTGAACGACGCCTCGTCCGACGGCACCGCCCAGGTGCTCGACGAGCTGGCCGCCCGCCACCCGCGCCTCAAGGTCGTGCACCGCACGCAGAACAGCGGCGGCTGCGGCACCCCGCGCAACGACGGGATCGCTGCCGCGAGCGCCCCCTACGTGCTCTTCCTGGACAGCGACGACGTCCTGCCCCCGGGGGCGGCCGACGCCTTGGTGCGCGCCGCCGAGGAGCACCGCACGCCGGTCGCCGTCGGCGCGTGCGTCAGGCGCGAGCTGCCCGAGGGCCGCGACGTGCCGTGGGCGCAGGGCGTGTACACCGCGGGCGACGTCATCGAACGGCCCGCCGACCGGCCCGAGCTGGTCCGCGACACCCTGTGCGTCAACAAGCTGTACGAGCGCTCCTTCCTGGACAAGCACTCCATCCGCTTCCCCGACGGCCGGTTCATCTACGAGGACTTCGTCTTCACCGCCCGCGTCCTGGCCGCCGCCCCGCGCATCGCGGTGATCGGCGACCTCGTCTACGTGTGGCACGTGCGCCGCAGCGCGGCCCAGGTGTCGATCTCCCTGGACCGCAAGGACGTCGGCAACTGGCGCTCGCGCATCGAGGCCCACCGCACGGCCTCCCGGATCATCACCGAGTCCTCGCCCGAACTGGGCCGGGCCTGCCAGGCCAAGTTCCTGGAGTACGACCTGCGCATGTACCTGCGCGAGCTCGGCAAGGACCCCGAGTACCAGGCCGCCTGGTGGACCCTGACCCGCGAGTACGTGGAGACCTTCGCCGAGGCCGACATTGAGGCCGCCGGGGCGCACGCCCGCTGGATCGTACGGGTGCTGCGCGCCACCGCGACCCCGCCCGCGCCCGCCGAGCTGGTCCGGCTCACGCACTTCGCCGCCGACCCGGCCCGCCTGCTGCCCCCGTACGCCACCGACGCCGACGGGCTGCCGGTGTGGAGCGGGGAACTGCCGGTCGAGCTGGACGGGCTGGCCGAACTGCCCGTCGCCGAGCTGCCCGTCACCATCGACGCCGAGCCCTCCGGCGCCGGCGGGCTGCGGATCCACCTCCACGACCTGTACGGGCGCCTGGCCGCGGCCGGGCCGCACACCGCGCAGCTGCGGTTCGTGCCCCGCGCGGGCGGGGAGCCCGTGACCACCCCGTCGGCGGCGCTGCTGCCCGACGAGACCGGCGGCTGGAGCGCGGAGCTGCCGTTCCGGCTCACGGCGGTGGCCGCGGCCGGGCGCCGCACGGGCCGGCGCGGCATGCAGGCGTGGAACGTCCAGGTGGCCGTGGAGTGCGCGGACGGGAGTTCGCTGGTCACCTCCCCGCGGCCGCTCGACAGGCTGCTGCACCGGCGGGCGCTGGTCAGCAGCCGGTATGGTGTTCTGCTGGCACAGCCGTTCCGCACGGCCGGCGGCTCGCTGGCGCTGCGGCTCGCGCCCGGCGCGCAGGGCGCGCTGAGCTTCGTACGCAACCGCCTCCACCGGGCCATGGCCGGCCGCGCGGCGGGCTGAGGCGGGCCCAAAAACCATCACATGGCACCGAACGGCACCGAACAGCACTCGGGAGACACGGCATGACTTTTCTGATCACCGGTGGCGCCGGCTACATCGGCGCGCACGTCGTCCGCGCGATGCTCCTCGCGGGGGAGGAAGTGGTCGTCCTGGACGACCTCTCCACGGGCAACGAGGACCGCGTCCCGGAGGGCGTCCCGCTGGTGATCGGCTCGGTCCTGGACCGGCTGGTCCTGGACAAGACCCTCTCCGAGCACAAGATCACCGGTGTGGTGCACCTCGCGGGCAAGAAGCAGGTCGGCGAATCCGTCGAGAAGCCGCTGTACTACTACCACGAGAACGTCCACGGACTCACGGTCCTGCTGCAGGCCGTCGCCGCCGCGGGCATCCGCAACTTCCTCTTCTCCTCCTCCGCCTCCGTGTACGGGATGCCCGACGTGGACCTGGTCACCGAGGAGACCCCGTGCGCGCCGCTGAGCCCGTACGGCGAGACCAAGCTGACCGGCGAGTGGCTGGTCCGCGACGCGGGCAAGGCGCACGGCATCTCCACCGCCTGCCTGCGCTACTTCAACGTGGCGGGCGCCGCGACTCCCGAGCTCGCCGACACCGGCATCTTCAACCTCGTCCCGATGGTCTTCGAGCGGTACGACGCCGGCGAGGGCGCGCGGATCTTCGGCGATGACTACCCGACCCCGGACGGCACCTGCATCCGCGACTACATCCACGTCGAGGACCTCGCCGACGCGCACGTGGTGGCGGCGCGCAAGCTCGCCGAGTGGGGCGCGCAGGGTCAGTACCAGGACCTCACCGTCAACATCGGCCGCGGCGAGGGCGTCTCCGTACGGGAGATGGTCGAGCTGCTGAACGAGCACACCGGGCACACCCGCCCGCCCGTGGTCACCCCGCGCCGCCCGGGAGACCCGGCGAAGGTCGTGGCCTCGGCCGACCGGATCGCGGCCGAGCTCGGCTGGAAGGCGCGCCACGACGTCCGCGAGATGATCACCTCGGCCTGGAAGGGCTGGGAAGCCAAGCGCCAGGGCTGACCTGCCGGCCCCTTCGAGCGCGTACGAAGCCGCCCGCCCCGGTCGTGACCGGGGCGGGCGGCTTTCGCATGCGCGGGGGAGGGGCTCAGCGTTCCAGGAAGGAGAACAGTTCCTCCCACCGATCGGTGATCTCGGCGCTGGAGTAGCGCTGCACGTGGTGGAAGGCGGCGTCGCCGAGCCGGTCGCGCAGCGTCCGGTCCGACATCAGCGCGTCCAGGTGCCCGGCCAGCTCCATCGTGTTGCCCAGCCGGGCCAGCAGCCCGTCCTCGCCGTGCTCGACGATCTCCCGCACGCCCGGCGCGCAGTCGAAGGCGGCCACGGGCACGCCCGCCGCCATCGCCTCCAGCAGGGTGATCGGGAACCCTTCGGCGCGGGAGGCCTGGGCGAACACCGAGGCGCCGCGCAGCGCCCCCAGCACGTCGTCCGTGCTGCCCATCCACTCCACGGAGTCGTCGAGACCCAGCGAGGTGCAGTGGGCCCGCAGCGTCGGCTCCTCCACGCCCGCGCCGTAGATCCGCAGGACCCAGTCGGGGTGGCGCGGGGCGGCGTCCGCCCAGGCGTCGAGCAGCAGGTCCATGCCCTTCTCGAACGCGAGGCGGCCGACGCTCGCGACGACCTTCCCGGTCCGCGGGGCGGGCGCCTGCGGCATGAAGGGCAGCGGGTTCGGCATGCTCCCCACGTTCTCCATGCCGGACCGGATCCACAGGTCCGCGTCCTCGGGGGTCAGCACCAGCATCCGGTCGACCTCCGGGTAGTAGCGGCGTACCCGATCGCCCCGCGTGGACTTCTGGCTGGCCTCGAACGACTCGTGGCTCATGCCGATGACGCTGAGCCCCTTGGTGTCGGCGAGGGCCACCCACTCCATCGCCCAGACCTGGGTGACGATCACGACACCGCCGGGCCGGGCCGCGCGGAACAGCTCGCTCAGCGTGTGCGCCTTGGCCCGCATCCGCGCCCGGCGGGCCGCCTGGCGGCGCCGCTCGGGCGCGTTCAGCCGACCCTTGATCCCGCGCAGCCGGCGGGCCTTGGGCGGGTGGGCGTCGTACAGCGTGGTCATCTCGTACGGGAGGTCCTGCGGCAGCTTCTGCCGGATCTCCTCGGCGACCGGGGCGATGCCGACGATGTGCACCCGGTGGCCGCGGTCGGTGAACAGCCGGGCCATCTGGTGCGACCAGGTGGTCACACCGCCGAGCTCGTCCACACTGTTGGAGACGAGGAAGATGTCACGGCCGCCAGGCTGTTCGGTGTCCGGCACGGACTCGGCGGTCTGCTGGCTCACTTGCCGCTCCTGGTGAAGAACTTCTCGACGATCTGGCGGGCCGCGTCCCCGCGGTCGTACTCGCCGAATTCGGTGAGGAAGCGCTGGCGCGCCTCGGCGTACTTCGCGTCCGCCTCCTCGAAGGCGCCGAGGGCCTGCAACAGCTCGTCCGCCGTGGCCACGACCGGGCCCGGGGCCTTCTCCTTCAGGTCGAAGTACGTGCCGCGGATGTCGGTCGCGTACTTCTCGTAGTCGTACGCGAAGAACACCATCGGCCGGTCCAGGACCGCGTAGTCGAACATCACGGACGAGTAGTCGGTGATCAGCCCGTCCGCGAGGGCCAGCAGCGGGGTGATGTCGTGGTGCTTGGACACGTCGATCACCCGGCCCTCGACCGACGGCGGCAGCGAGACGCTGTTGAGGTAGTGGGTGCGCACCAGCAGCGTGAAGCGGTCGCCGAGCCGGTCGGCGAACTCCTCGACGTCGAAGGGGAATTCGAAGCCCTCGACGGTGCCGTCCGCACTCGCCCGGAAGGTGGGCGCGTACAGCAGCACCTTCTTCTCCGGGTCGATGCCGAGGTCCGCGGCCAGCGGACCGCGCACCCGCTCGCCGCTGTCCGCCTCGCTGCGCTGCACCTCGACCAGCGCGTCGTTGCGCGGGTAGCCGGTGCGCAGCAGGACCTCGTCGCGCAGCCGGAAGCCCTTGGCGAGGCTGCGGGTGTCGTGCTCGGATCGGATCAGGAAGTGGTCGAAGCGGTCGACGGCCGCCTGGAACTTGGCCTGCCCGGCCCGGCCCTGCGCCTTGGTGCGGGGCTCGTGGAAGCCCATCCGCTTGAGCGCGGAGCCGTGCCAGGTCTGGATGTACGTGGTCCCCGGGCGCTTGGCCAGTGCCAGCGGGAAACCCTGGTTGTCGACCCAGTACTCGGCCTGCGCCAGCGCCCGCAGGTAGGGCCAGCTCCAGCGCCGGACCAGGGTGGCCTCCTTGGGGAAGCCGGTGGGCTTGCCGCCCGCGTAGGACCAGATCGCCTCGAAGGGCGCGCCCTGGCGCACCATCTCCTCGTAGATCGCCTTGGGGCTGTCGCTGTACTGCTTGCCCATGTGGCTCTCGAAGACGACCGTGCCCTTCTTGACCGGCAGCTTCGAGAAGACCTCGTGGTAGAGCTTGACCTTCTGCTCGCCCGAGCCGAGGTTGCGGCGGGCCTTCAGGGCCCGGCGCAGGCCGCGCTTGACCACGTTGGCGGCCTTGCCCTGCATCGCGTTGTTGATCAGCGACTGGGTGCGTACGGCGGCGGCGCCCTCGGCGGTCAGGACGTAGGAGAGGTTGCCCTTCTTGGTCATCTCCGGCTCGAAGCGGTCCGAGACCAGCCGGGTCAGCCGCGGGCGGACCCGCAGGCGCGCCGCCTTCTCCAGGTCGACCTCGCCGACCGAGACGCGGGTGGTGACGCGGTTCCCGCCGGCCGTCAACTTCAGGCGGACGTCCCAGACGGCGTCGATGATGCCGAGGGGGCGGACCGTGCTCCCGATGTCGGCGGTCGCGGTCCACTCGATCGTGTCACCGGCGTGGCGCACGGTTGACGCCGGGAAGCTGAACGAGCGCACGCCGATCTGCCGGCGGGCCCGGAATTCGAGCGAGGCCTTGAGTTCCGCTTCGGGCTTGATCCGCCCCAGCGGGTTCACGACGGCGCCGGAGAGCGTGACCGTGCCCCGCCCGTCGTCCTCGTAGGAGCTGAGGCGGTTGCCCAGGGTGAGGGAGCCGAGCGGGGTGGTGTGGAAGCCCTGGTCGGTGACATCCAGTATCCGGCGGCCCTCGGTGTCGTCAGGGTCGTCGATGTGCTGCGCGCACCAGTAGACGCGGCCGTCGCGCTCGGCGAGCGGGGAGGAGAGCCGGCCCTTGTTGGTCATGGCGTCGGCGGCCGGGAGCAGGTTGTCCCAGTCCTCCTTGCCCAGCAGGTAGGCGCAGATGGCCTGGAGGTGGTTGACGTTGTCGTACGCGGCCGGGTCGATGCCGGCCAGGTAACCGTTGGCGAGGCGGGCGAACTCCTGCCGGTACGCGTCGCCCAGCAGGGGCAGGTCGCGCAGGTGCAGCACCAGGTCGTGCTTGAGGAACTTGGCGTCCTTGGCGGACTTGATCTGCGCGTGGCCCTTGGCGGCCAGCAGCTCGTCCACGCGCCGGTGGATCTCCATCCGGTGGACGAAGTTCGCGATCTCGTGGCGCCGGTTGCTGATCGACTTCGCCGCCGAGTTCTCGACCACGTTCCAGAAGTAGACGTGGTTGGGGATCAGCGTGATGCGGCGGGCGGCCACGTAGGCCTGCGCGGAGAACAGCAGGTCCTCGTAGTGGATCCCGACCGGGAACTCCAGGCCCTCCTCCAGCAGGAACGCGCGCCGGTAGCACTTGTTCGTGGAGAGGGTGTCGTAGACCAGCAGGTCCGGATACTCGGTGATCGACTCCAGCGTCCGGGTGCGCGAGTAGATCCACGGGTACCACTCGGTGGTCTTGCCCCACCGGTTGTCGAGGTGCACGCGTACGCACATGCCCGAGACCAGGTCGGAGCCGGTCCGCTCGGCGGCGGCCAGCATGTTCCGGCAGGCGTTCCGTTCCAGCACGTCGTCGCTGTCCAGGAACATGACGTACGTGCCGGTGGCCTGCCGGATGCCATGGTTGCGCGGCGCGCCGCAGCCGCCGCTGTTCTCCGGTAGCTGGAAGGCGCGCACTCTTCCCGGGTGCGCCGCCTCCAGTTCCCGGGCGACCGCGTAGGACCGGTCCTTGCTGCAGTCGTCGACGATCACGACTTCGACCCCGTGCAGGGTTTGGTCCAAAACCGACTGGACGGCTGTCGGCAGACGCTCTGCGTCGTTGTAGACGATGACGACCACGGAGACGTCAGGCACGTGCACCTCGATCCCTTCGTTCCATTCCGCTTATCCCGTCAAAGCTACCGTGTGCCGCACTCGACTCAGGCAGGCCGACGCCCGGCGTGCATACTTCTAAGGAAGAGGTGAGTGGCGGGTCCGGTCGCCGACAATCACCCGTTCGGACCCAGCAGGAAGTGTTCATGAAGCTGTCCGTAGTAGTCCCTTGCTACAACGAGGAAGCTGTCGTCGACAGCTTCGACCTCGAGATCCGCAGGGTCCTGGACGCCCTCCCCGTCGACTATGAGGTCTGTTACGTCGACGACGGCAGCCGCGACGGCACCCTCGAAAAACTCCGCAAGATCGCCGCGCAGCACGGCGAGCAGACCCGGTACGTCTCGTTCAGCCGCAACTTCGGCAAGGAGGCCGGCATGCTCGCGGGCCTCCGCGAGGCCACCGGCGACGCCGTAGTGATCATGGACGCGGACCTCCAGCACCCGCCGGAGCTCATCGCCACCATGCTCGACTACTACCGGCAGGGGCACGACCAGATCATCGCCCGCCGCACGCGCGAGGGTGACAAGAAACTCCGCTCCGCGCTGAGCCGCCTCTACTACCGGGGCATCAACCGGTGGGTCGACGTGGAGCTCGCCGACGGCGTCGGCGACTTCCGCCTGCTCTCGCGCCCGGCCGTGGACGCGCTGCTCGCGCTGCCGGAGTACAACCGCTTCTCCAAGGGCCTGTTCTCCTGGATCGGCTTCGACACCGTCCACTTCGACTACCGCAACGCGCAGCGCGAGGCCGGCGAGACGAAGTGGAAGTTCGGCTCGCTGGTGAACTACGGGATGGACGGGCTGATCTCGTTCAACAACCGGCCGCTGCGCATCGGTATCTGGCTCGGCGTGTCGCTGGTCGCCCTGACGGGGCTGTACGCGCTGTGGATCACCGTCATGGCGATCACGAACGGCGTCGAGTCGCCCGGTTACGTCACCCTCGTCGCGCTCATCACCGGCCTCGGCGGGGTCCAGATGATCATGCTGGGCCTCATCGGTGAGTACATCGGCCGCATCTATTACGAAACCAAGCGCCGCCCGCACTTCCTCGTGAAGGAAGCGCACGGCGCGGACCGCGTGCCGGGCGTGTCCCGAGCGGTGATCGCGGAAGACACCCGCCGATGACACAGGACGGGAAGGCGCAGGACACGCACGCGCAGGACACGAAGGCGCAGGACGCGAAGGCGCAGGACAGGAAGCAGAAGCTCGGCCAGGTCATACGGTTCGCCCTGGTCGGCGGCGTGAACACCGGCACCTTCTTCGGCATCTACCTGCTCCTGCACCCGTGGATGCCGTACTTCCTGGCCTACACGCTGGCGTTCGTGCTGTCGATGATCGGGTCGTTCTTCATGAACACCTATTTCACCTACCGCACCCGGCCGACCTGGAAGAAGTTCCTCCTCTTCCCGCTGACCAACGTCACGAACTACGTGATCCAGTCGGTCGGCCTCTACGCCCTGGTCGCCTGGGCCGGACTGGACAGCAGGATCGCGCCGCTGGTCGCGGCCGTCGTCGCCATCCCGTTCACCTTCCTGCTGTCGCGCAGGATCCTGATCCCCGGCGCCGGTGCGTCGCAGGGCGCGGAGCCGCGGACGGAGCCGGTGAGCGGCTCGTCCAGGGTCTGAAACCCCTGAGCAGTGCCCGCCTGCCACCCCGTAGATTGAGGTGGCAGGCAGGGCATCCGGCAAGGGGCAAGGGGAAAGACGTGTCAGCGGCTAGGCAGGGTGTCGTGGACGCCCGCAGGATCGTGGTCAAGGTCGGCTCCTCCTCCCTGACCACGGCGGCCGGCGGGCTCGACGCCGACCGGGTGGACGCGCTGGTCGACGTACTGGCCAAGGCCCGCAGCGGCGGCGAGAAGGAGATCGTCCTGGTCTCCAGCGGCGCCATCGCCGCCGGACTGTCCCCGCTCGGACTGCGCCGCCGCCCCAAGGACCTGGCCCGGCAGCAGGCCGCCGCGAGCGTCGGCCAAGGCCTGCTCGTCGCCCGTTACACCGCCTCCTTCGCCCGGTACGGAGTCCGCGTCGGGCAGGTGCTGCTGACCACCGACGACACCAGCCGGCGCGCCCACTACCGCAACGCCTACCGGACGCTCGACCAGCTCCTCGCCATGGGCGCGCTGCCCGTGGTCAACGAGAACGACACCGTCGCCACGGACGAGATCCGCTTCGGCGACAACGACCGGCTCGCGGCCCTGGTGGCCCACCTGGTCCGGGCCGACCTCCTCGTCCTGCTGTCCGACGTGGACGGCCTCTACGACGGCGACCCGTCCCTGCCCGGCACCACCCGCATCGACGAGGTGCGCGGCCCCGAGGACATCGCGCACGTCTCGATCGGCAGCGCCGGCAAGGCGGGCGTCGGCACCGGCGGCATGGTCACCAAGGTCGAGGCGGCGCGCATCGCGGCGGCCGCCGGCATTCCGGTCGTCCTGACCTCGGCCAGCCAGGCGGCCGACGCACTGGCCGGGCGCCGCACCGGTACGCACTTCCACGCCACGGGCCGCCGCTCCGCGGACCGGCTGCTGTGGCTCCAGCACGCTTCGACCCCGCAGGGGCACCTCGTACTGGACGACGGGGCGGTGCGCGCGGTCACCGAGCGCGGCAGCTCGCTGCTGCCGGCCGGCATCGCCGCCGTCGAGGGCGACTTCGTCGCGGGGGACCCCGTGGAACTGCGGGCCCCCGACGGCCGGGCCGTGGCCCGGGGCCTGGTCAACTTCGACGCCAAGGAGCTCCCGCAGCTCCTCGGCCGCTCCACCCGAGAGCTCGCGCGGGAACTCGGACCCGCGTACGAGCGGGAGGTCGTCCACCGTGACGATCTGGTCCTGCTGCAGGGCTGAGGTTCCGTAAAACCGCCGCACGGTGCGCCGGGGACTGGTCAACTGTGAGGGGCGGACACGCGTGGTGCAGACAGGAGGCGGCTGGTGAGACGAGCGCTGACCAGCGTCGGTACGGGGGGCGGTGGCGGAGACGGGCAGGACGACTCCTCCCGCCTCTGGCACGTGACCCTGAGCGTCTCCGGCAGGCCGGCTCCGCTGTCCGAGGTCCGGCGCGGGCTGGAGCAGCTGGCCCACGACCACCCTTTCCTGCTGACCAGCCGGTATGCCGACGACCATGCGGAGATCCGCTACTGGGAAGAGGCCCGGGACCTCCACGACGCGGCCGCCGTCGCCCTGCGGCTGTGGGGTGAACACCGCTCCTCGGCGCAGCTCCCGCCCTGGGAGATCGTCGGCCTGGAGGTCATCGACCGCGCCACCTACCACCAGCGCGTGGCCGAGGGCTACGGCCCGCCCCCGGCCCACCCCGTGGGCGTCCACCCGTACTAGGCCGGGGGCGTCCCGGGAGGTGGAACCCCCGCCGGGCGGGGGCGGGACGGGGATTACCCTGGCGGCATGACCTCGCCCGACGACGCCACCGCCGCCTCACCCGTACTCGCCACGGCGCGAGCCGCCCGCACGGCGGCCGCCGCCATCGCCCCCCTGCCGCGGTCCGCCAAGGACGCGGCCCTGCTGGCCATCGCGGACGCGCTGGAGGCCCGTACGGCCGAGGTCGTCGAGGCCAACGCCACCGACACGGCCAAGGCCCGCGCGGCCGGCACCAGCGAGACCGTCATCGACCGACTCACCCTCACCCCCGAGCGCGTCGCGGCCATCGCCTCCGACGTACGGGACGTCGCCGCCCTCCCCGACCCCGTCGGCGAGGTCGTCCGCGGCTCCACCCTCCCCAACGGGATCGACCTCCGCCAGATCCGTGTCCCCCTCGGCGTCGTCGGCATCATCTACGAAGCCCGCCCCAACGTCACCGTCGACGCCGCCGCCCTCTGCCTGAAGTCCGGCAATGCGGTCCTGCTCCGCGGCAGCTCCTCCGCGTACGCCTCGAACACGGCGCTGGTCGCCATCCTGCGCGACGCCATCGAGAGCGCCGGGCTGCCCGCCGACGCGATCCAGCTGGTCCCCGGCGAGTCCCGCGACTCCGTCCGCGAGCTGATGCGCGCCCGCGGCCTCGTCGACGTGCTCATCCCGCGCGGCGGCGCCTCCCTCATCAAGACCGTGGTCGAGGAGTCCATCGTCCCGGTCATCGAGACCGGTACCGGCAACTGCCACGTCTACGTCGATGCCCAGGCCGACCTGGCCATGGCCGTGGACATCCTCGTCAACTCCAAGGCCCAGCGGCCCTCCGTCTGCAACTCCGCCGAGACGCTCCTCGTCCACCGCGACATCGCCGACGCCTTCCTGCCGCTCGCCCTCGACGCGCTCGCCGACGCCGGAGTGACCGTCCACGGCGACGCCCGGGTGCTCGCCGCCGCCGAGGGCACCAAGGCCACCGCCCTGCCCGCCACCGACGAGGACTGGGCCGCCGAGTACCTCTCGTACGACATCGCGGCCGCCGTCGTGGAGTCCCTGGACGACGCCGTCGCCCACATCCGCCGCTGGACCTCCGGCCACACCGAGGCGATCGTGACCACCTCGCAGGCCGCCGCGCGCCGCTTCACCCAGCTGGTCGACTCGACCACGGTCGCCGTGAATGCGTCCACCCGGTTCACGGACGGTGGCCAGTTCGGCTTCGGCGCGGAGATCGGAATCTCCACCCAGAAGCTGCACGCCCGGGGCCCCATGGGCCTTCCGGAGCTCACCTCGACCAAGTACATCGTCACCGGCGACGGTCACGTTCGGTAATCCGGCCCGGGACACCGTGTGGCCGGATTTCTGCACCTGCCCTGCCCAAACCCGCCCCCCAGGTCTACGCTGGTCCTGTGCCGGACGACGTGGGGGGCAAGCCGTTCCCGGACGACGGGGAGCCCGACGACGACCGCGGAGGCGCGGACAAGGACTTCGCCTCCGTGGTGTTCGACGAGGACTTCGTCCGGAACGCAGAGATCCATGAACCGAGCGCCCTGGAGCGCCAGCGGGCCGCCGACCGGGCGCGCGCGGAGGCCGAAGCCGCCCGCGCAGCCGTCGCCGGGGGCTGGCAGGGCGACGAGGACTACGGCTACGGCCCCCCCGACGGCTACGGCTCCGAGGAACCGGGCTGGGAGCACGGCTACGGCTCCGGCTATGCGGAAGGCCCGTACGGGGCCTACGGCGGCAGCCTGCGCCCCTACCGCGGCCGCTCCCCGTGGCTGCGCCCGGTGGCCTGGGTGCTCGCCTTCGTGATGGGCCTGGGCATGGTGGCCCTCGCCTTCAGCGCCGTCTACCGCAGCGCGGCCGCCGACGCCGACCCGGCGCCCGTACCCGCCAGCACCCCGATGGGCGAAGTCGCCGACGTCGGCGCGTTTACGCATCCCGTCGGCCGCCAACCCTGAAGGTACGACCCCACTCCCTTTTTTCGCCGGAGCAGGGGGCTTCTCTGAAGCGGGGACAGCGGGGAGAAGCGATGGCCAAGCCAGGAGATCCACCCAACGGCACCCCCGACGGCATCGGCGGGGGCGACGACGAGTTCCGGGCGGACGAGTACCGGTCGGTGGTGTTCGACGAGGACTTCGTCCGGGCTGCCCGCATCCAGGAGTTCTCCGCGCAGGAACGCATGGGCGGGCACTCCCGCGCCGTACGCAGCCGCTCCATCTGGGCCGGCGGGTACGCGGGCTCCCGCACCGGCAGCCCCGGCCGCGGCGCCCGGCAGGGCATGCTGCTCGTGCTGCTCATCGCCGCGGCCTTCGCCGCCGCCGTCTACATGGGCCTGCGCAACCCCTACGTGCCACCCGTCGGCGGCCACGCCGAGCCCCTCAGCAGCACCGTCGTGCCGCTGGCGCCCACCGAGGCCGTCCCCGGCGGCCGCCCGGTCGACCTGTACGCGAAGAGTCCGGCCGCGCAGTACCGCGTCGGCGCGGCCGGGATCAGCCTGCCCGCCGTGCGCCGCACCCAGCACTTCACCGAGAGCCAGGTCCTGGCCGCGCTGACCGTCGCCAAGGACTACCTGGTGCAGTCCTCCCTGGACCCGGACGTCCTGTCCGGCAGCGCCTCCCGGCCGGTGCGGGTCCTGCTCGACCCCGACCAGCTGGCGCAGTTCGACCGCAGCATGCTCTCGCCCTCCGGCGACGGCCGGCACGCCGCCACCGGCTGGCTGGTCCGCTTCGACCCGGGCGCCGCCGTCGTGGCCGACTCCCGGGTCCGGGTCAGCGGCACCCTCGCCGCCCTGGAGGTGAGCCCGGAGGTGCTGGAGGTAACCACCGACCACACCTTCGTCTACGCGGTGCGCCCGGCCGCCGGTCCGCCGACCGCGGCCGACGGCGCCTCGCTCTTCACCGTCCGCCGCGAGCTGAGGCTGCGCTTCGACCGCGAGGACCTCACGGCCCGGCGCGCGGAGCTCGCCTCGGCCTACGTGATGGCCGGCCCGCAGGACTGCTCCGCCGACCCCGCCGCGGGCTTCCGCCCGCTGACGGCCGGCGCCGGGCCGACCACGGTCGGCCCGGCCGCGAGCGACCCGTACGACAGCGGCCATCCCCGCCGGGCGGCCGGGCTGTGCGGCGTACTGGCGACGCCCGCCGCCGAGCAGAGCCTCAGCCCTGCTCCGTAGACCCGCCCCTGGCCGTGCCCTGGTCCTTGTCCGCCGCGGCCCCGCCGGTCCCGGCAGCCCCCGTGAACTTGTCGCGGAGCTTGCCGCCCAGGTCGCCCGCGCCGCCGGCGATGTCGCCGACCAGCTTCATCAGCGGATCCTTGCTGGTGCGCACCGAGTCGGCGTAGTGCGCGGCCGACTGACGGAAGGAGTCGGTCACCGAGGTGTCCTTGTCCTCGTCCCGCCGCGGGTAGTGGCCGTCCATGATCCGCTGGTGGTCCCGGCTCTGCGACCACTTCTTCAGCTCGGCCGCCCGCACCGTCGTGAAGGGGTGCGTACGGGGCAGCATGTTGAGGATCTTCAGCACGGAGTCGCGCAGGTCACCGCCCTCCTCGTACTCCTGGGCCTGGGCGAGGAAGGCGTCCACATTCATCTCGTGGAGGTGGTTGCCGCCCGCCATCTTCATCAGCCCCCGCATCGAGGCATTGACGTCCTGCCCCACCAGCAGCCCCGCCCGGTCCGCCGAGAGCTCCGACTTGCGGAACCACTCCCGCAGCCCGGTCACGATCGCATGAATCGCCATGGTGCCCAGCGGGATCCACGCCACCTTCAGCGCGAGATTCGTCAGGAACAGCAGGATCGTGCGGTACACGGAGTGCCCCGACAGCGCGTGGCCCACCTCGTGGCCCACCACCGCCCGCATCTCCTCCTCGTCGAGCAGCTCGACGAGGCCCGTCGTCACCACGATGATCGGCTCGTCCAGCCCGATGCACATCGCATTCGGCTTCGGGTCCTGCTGCACGTACATCTGCGGGACCTTCTCCAGGTCCAGGATGTAACAGGCGTCGCGCAGCATCGCGTACAG
The DNA here is from genome assembly GCF_042736805.1 of Streptomyces sp. NPDC060031. Classification (NCBI taxonomy): domain Bacteria; kingdom Bacillati; phylum Actinomycetota; class Actinomycetes; order Kitasatosporales; family Streptomycetaceae; genus Streptomyces; species Streptomyces sp. NPDC060031. Next base: position 36,243 of record NZ_JBHWVM010000051.1, on the reverse strand, counting down.
GTGCGGGAACTGCGTCTCGCCCACCCGGACGGAGTCCGACAGGAACAGCAGCCGCAGGCTCCGCTCCGGCAGGAGCCCGCTCAGCGCCTTGAAGACCGTGTCGAACCCGGTCAGCTTGCGCAGCGCCACCAGCGCCGAGCGGTCCGCCGGGTGTTCGTAGGCCCGCGAGGAAATCCCGGGGAACCTCCTGCGGTCCCGCGCCGGTGCCTTATCGAATCCCGTGTCCGTCATAGCGCCTCCCCCTCGATCTGACTTCCAGCCTGTGCGTCTATCCTCTCCAACGCCTGAGTCGACGTGAGCGTGCCCCAGGCCCCCGCATACGATGTGAGCGAAATCTCCGCCCGCTCCCCGACTCGATAGGTACCTGCCTGATGAGCCTCGCCACCACCGCCCACAGCCTGGTCGTCCTCGCCTCGGAAGGGGCCGAGCAGCACGGCGGCAACCACGACAGCCTCAACCCCTTCCTGACCGGTGGCGCTGCGTTCGGCATCCTGCTCCTGCTGCTGTGGGTCACCACGCGCCTGAACCGCGACCGCTAGATCACCTCGCGCACGCGCTCGAATGCGGGTCCGGACCGCTCCACCGGGCCAGTAGGCTCTGCGCTCATGGGAGAGCAGGAAGTGCCTACCGGCCCGGTCAAGCGCCGGCTCGGCGTGATGGGCGGGACATTCGACCCGATCCACCACGGACACCTGGTGGCCGCCAGTGAAGTGGCCGCGCTGTTCCACCTCGACGAGGTGGTGTTCGTACCGACCGGCGAGCCGTGGCAGAAGTCGCAGCGGGCCGTGTCGCCCGCCGAGGACCGCTACCTGATGACGGTCATCGCGACCGCCTCGAACCCGCAGTTCTCGGTGAGCCGCATCGACATCGACCGCGGCGGGCCGACGTACACGATCGACACCCTGCGGGACCTGAGCGCCCTCAACGACGACGCCGACCTGTTCTTCATCACCGGCGCCGACGCCCTCGCACAGATCCTGACCTGGCGAAACGCCGAGGAGCTCTTCGCCCTCGCCCATTTCATCGGCGTCACCCGGCCGGGCCACGTCCTGACCGACGACGGCCTGCCCGAGGGCGGCGTCTCCCTCGTGGAGGTGCCCGCGCTGGCGATCTCGTCAACGGACTGCCGCGCTCGGGTCGCCAAGGGGGATCCTGTCTGGTATTTGGTTCCGGACGGCGTGGTGCGCTACATCGACAAGCGTGAGCTGTACCGGGGAGCCTGAGCTTCCGGAGAGAGGGGCCCCGCGGTGAACGACCGACAGGAGCCGTACGACCCGTACGATCCGCACGCAGCCCAGGAGCAGCAGCTCATCGGCTACGACGCGTACGGGCGGCCGGTGTACAGCCAGGCGCCCGCGCAGCCGGCCCCCGCCCCTGCCCAGAGTTACGAGCAGCAGGGCTACGAGCAGCAGCAGCCGTACGGCGGGTACGGCTACCAGGCGTACGGACAGCAGCCGCAGCAGCAGCAGTACTACCCGCAGCAGCCGCAGCAGGACTACGCCCAGGCCCCCGCGTACGGCTACGACACGCAGGCCGCGCAGCAGTGGATCCCGCAGCAGGCCGCCCCGGAGGCCCACGCGCAGGCCCCGTCCCGGGCCCCCGCGGCCGAACCGGAGCCGGATTCGGAGCCCGGGTACCGCCCGGCCGGGGCGCAGGTCCCCGAGCCCCGCCGCCCCGGCGCCGCCTCCGGGCAGCAGCCCGACGGGTACCAGACGGAGCAGTTCGCCTTCATCGACCAGCCGGACGAGGACTCCGAGGACGTCATCGACTGGCTCGCCTTCACCGAGAGCCGGACCGAGCGCCGCGAGGAGGCCCGCCGCCGCGGCCGCAACCGCGTGGTCGCGCTGATCGTCGCGCTCGCCGTCTTCGTCGTCGCAGGCCTCGGCTACCTCTGGTACGCCGGCAAGCTGCCCTTCCTGGACGGACCCGGAAAGTCGCAGAACACCGCGGCCGCCACCGGACCGCAGAAGCGCGACATGATCGTCGTGCACGTGCACAACACCAAGAAGGGCGGCACCTCCACGGCGCTGCTCGTCGACAACGTCACCACCAAGCAGGGCGCCACCGTCCTGGTGCCCAACACGCTGAACGTCCCCAAGGACGACGGCAGCGCCGCGGGCCTCGGCAAGACGGTCGAGGAGGGCGGCCTCGGCGTGCGCGAATCCCTCGACACGGTGCTCGGCACGCACATCGGCGGCACCTGGCGCCTGGACACCCCCTTCCTGGAGAGCCTCGTCGAGCTGGTCGGCGGCATCGAGGTCGACACCGACGCCGCCGTCCCCGCGGACGACGCGGTCAAGGCCCCGGCCGTGGCCCAGGGCCAGAAGCAGAGCCTCAGCGGCGCGATGGCGGTCGCCTACGCCACGTACCGCGGCCAGGGCGAACCGGAGGCCAAGCAGCTGGAGCGGCTGGGCAAGGTGCTGTACGCCGTCCTGCGCAAGGTTCCCGGGGACCCGAAGTCCGCGACGATGACGGTCGAGAGCATCGGCCAGATCCTGGACCCGGCGCTGAACGCGCAGACCCTCGGCGCCCTGCTGGCCAGGCTCGGCGAGCACGCCAAGGTGGGCGCGTACCGCACCGACGTCCTCACGGTGAAGCCCGACGGCGGCCTGACGGACGAGGCCAACAAGAAGGTCGTCAAGGAGGTGCTCGGCGGCTCCTTCACGGCGGCGCAGGCGGGCGCCGCCCCGCGGGTCGGCTTCAAGGACGCCACCGGCGACGACAAGGCCCAGAACGCGGGTAGGGCGGCGCTGCTCAACGGCGGCTACACCCTGGTCGACGGCGGCAAGGCGGACAAGACCGCTCCCGCGTCGCAGATCACGTACCAGGACGACGCGCAGCGGGACAAGGCGATCGAGGTCGCCAAGACGCTGGGGCTGCCCGAGACGGTCGTGAAGAAGGGCGAGAACACGGTCAACGCGGACATCGTGGTGACGCTGGGCAAGGACTACAAGACGTCCTGAGCCGTGCCCGGTCAGGGCTCCGAGGTGGGGATCCGCCCGCGCGGGACGTTCCGCGCGGGCGGTGTCGGCGGTACATGAGACCCTTGTATGGATCTGCCCGCCAACCCGAAAGCATGGCCAGTGACCGCCACGGACCGCTCCATCGAGCTCATCACCGCCGCCGCCCAGGCCGCGGCCGACCGGCTCGCGCACGACATCATCGCGTACGACGTCAGCGACGTGCTGTCGATCACCGACGCCTTCCTGCTCGCCTCGGCGCCCAACGACCGCCAGGTCAAGTCGATCGTCGACGAGATCGAGGAGCGCCTGCTCAAGGAGCTCGGCGCCAAGCCGGTACGCCGCGAGGGCGACCGCGACGCGCGCTGGATCCTGCTCGACTACATCGACATCGTCGTCCACGTGCAGCACAGCGAGGAGCGGGTCTTCTACGCGCTGGAGCGCCTGTGGAAGGACTGCCCCGAGATCGACCTGCCCGAGGACGCCAAGCTCACCAAGGGCAAGGCGGAGGAGCACGCGAAGCTGCGTGAGGCGGCGGGCGACGACGAACTGGACGGTGATCTGTTCTGAGCACGACCCCCTCGGGCAAGACCGGCCGGAAGATCGTCCTGTGGCGGCACGGCCAGACCGCGTGGAACCTGGAGCGGCGCTTCCAGGGCTCTACGGACATCGAGCTGACCCAGACCGGTGTGGCGCAGGCGCGCCGCGCCGCCCGGCTGCTCGCCTCGCTGAAGCCCGACACGATCATCGCCTCCGACCTGCGGCGGGCCTCCGCCACGGCTGCCGAGCTGGCCGCCGTCACGGGTCTGCCGGTGACGCACAGCGCGGCGCTGCGCGAGACGTACGCCGGCGAGTGGCAGGGCCTCACGCACGACGAGATCGTCAAGAAGTACGGCGAGCAGTACGCGGCGTGGAAGCGCGGCGAGCCGGTGCGCCGAGGCGGCGGGGAGCTGGAGACCGAGGTCGCCGACCGGGCGGCGCCGGTGGTGCTGTCGCACGCGGACCGGCTGCCGGAGAGCGGCACGCTCGTGGTGGTGAGCCACGGCGGCGCGATCCGTACGACGATCGGCCGCCTGCTGGGCCTGGACTCGCACCACTGGGAGAGCCTGGGCGGGCTCTCGAACTGCTGCTGGTCCGTGCTCGGCGAGGGCGCGCGCGGCTGGCGGCTGATGGAGCACAACGCCGGCACGCTGCCGGAACCGGTGCTCGGCGACGACGACTGAGCGCTCCGCACCCGGATTTCACTTTCCGGCTGGTCACAGGCTAGAGTTCTTCTTGTTCGCAGCGCAGAACACCGGAAACGGGGGGAGCGCGGCGGAGAGCGGGGCTATAGCTCAGTTGGTAGAGCGCCTGCATGGCATGCAGGAGGTCTGGAGTTCAATTCTCCATAGCTCCACAATCAGGATCCCGTCCCCAACAGGGGGCGGGATCCTTGCTTTTGTCCCTTGCTGACCAGCCGCGCACCGGCATGGCAGAATCGGACGGCCGGAGGGGGACACGACGGCCCGACGCGGGAGGGAGTCGCTGACGGATGGGTGCACACCGGCGGCGGTGCGACTGGTGCAACAACGGCACGCCGATCGTGCGGGACATGGACCCGATCAACTCCGACTACCAGTACTGGTGCGAGGAATGCGCGCGGGCGCTGATCATAAAAGGCGACCCGATCGAGACGTACCGCGAGCTGGAGGGCGAGCCGATCTATGGGCGCCTCCTCGACGAGCACTGCACGCTCAAGCGGTTCTACCAGTTCGCGCGAGCCTGACGCTCAAGCTGACGAACCATCCTGAATCGGACAGGGCCCGAGGTCGACGGAAACCGATTTTTGGACCAGGGCCATGACCGTGTAATGTTTGGGACGTCGCCAAGGGGAACCGGAAACGGAGAGCCGCAGCGGCAGGGCAAGACAAGGGGCTATAGCTCAGTTGGTAGAGCGCCTGCATGGCATGCAGGAGGTCTGGAGTTCAATTCTCCATAGCTCCACAGTGAAGAAGCGGGCCACCCGGATCGGGTAGCCCGCTTCTCGTTGTGGCCGCTTCTCGTTGTGGCCGCTTCTCGGTGTGCCCGCCGTGTGGACGGCCGAGCGCCCGTGGGGGCCGCTGCGGTACCCTGACGCCATGCGTGCCGTACGCCTTCTGCTTACCGAGCCGCGCTGATCAGTACCGACCCCACGAGAGGTCGGCATCGGCGCGGCGTCCCCTCCTGTGCGAGGGGTTTTTTCGTTTGGGCAGGCAGAGACGGCAGAGACGATCGATGGAGCTTCAGAAATCATGAGCGAGACGAACACCCCGGCCCCCGAGGCGGCCGAGGCGCACCGCTACACGGCTGCCATGGCCGCCGACATCGAGGCACGCTGGCAGGACGTATGGGACGCGCAGGGCACGTACGAGGCCCCGAACCCGACCGGTGACCTGGCCGGTGACCCGGCCGTCGTCGCGCGGCCCAAGAAGTTCATCATGGACATGTTCCCCTACCCGTCCGGCGCGGGGCTGCACGTCGGCCACCCGCTCGGGTACATCGCCACCGACGTCTTCGCCCGCCACCAGCGGATGAGCGGCCACAACGTCCTGCACACCCTGGGCTTCGACGCCTTCGGACTGCCGGCCGAGCAGTACGCCGTGCAGACCGGCACGCACCCGCGCGTGTCGACCGAGGCGAACATCGAGAACATGAAGGTCCAGCTGCGCCGGCTGGGCCTGGGCCACGACAAGCGCCGGTCGTTCGCGACGATCGACCCGGACTACTACAAGTGGACCCAGTGGATCTTCCTGCAGATCTACAACTCCTGGTACGACGCGGACGCGCAGAAGGCCCGGCCGATCGCCGAGCTGGTCGCCGCCTTCGAGGACGGCTCCCGTGAGGTGCCCGGCGGCGCTTCCTGGGCGGGGCTGACCGCGGGCGAGCGGGCCGACGTACTGAACGAGTACCGGCTGGCGTACGCCTCGGACGCGCCGGTGAACTGGTGCCCCGGGCTGGGCACCGTCCTGGCCAACGAGGAGGTCACCGCCGACGGCCGCTCCGAGCGCGGCAACTTCCCGGTCTACAAGTCGCGGCTGAGCCAGTGGAACATGCGGATCACCGCCTACGCGGACCGCCTGCTGGACGACCTGGACGCGCTGGACTGGCCCGAGGCCATCAAGCTGCAGCAGCGGAACTGGATCGGCCGCAGCGAGGGCGCGCGCGTCGACTTCGCGCTGGGCGACGAGGCGATCACCGTCTTCACCACCCGCCCCGACACCCTGTTCGGCGCGACCTACATGGTCCTGGCGCCCGAGCACCCGCTGGTCGAGAAGTTCATCCCGGCCGCCTGGCCCGAGGGCACCCACGAGGCGTGGACCGGCGGGCACGCCACCCCGGCCGAGGCCGTCGCGGCGTACCGCAAGCAGGCCGCGTCGAAGTCGGACGTCGAGCGGCAGGCCGAGGCCAAGGACAAGACCGGTGTCTTCACCGGTGAGTACGCGGTCAACCCGGTCAGCGGCGCGAAGGTCCCGGTCTTCATCGCCGACTACGTGCTGATGGGCTACGGCACCGGCGCGATCATGGCGGTCCCGGCGCACGACAGCCGTGACTTCGAGTTCGCGCGGGCCTTCGAGCTGCCGATGCGCTGCGTCGTCCAGCCGTCGGACGAGCGCGGCACCGACCCGTCGACCTGGGACGACGCCTTCGTCTCGTACGACGCCGAGCTGGTCAACTCCTCGAACGAGGGCATCTCGCTGGACGGCATGGGCGTCGTCGAGGCGAAGGCCGCGATCACCGACTGGCTGTCCGAGCGCGGCATCGGCGAGGGCACGGTCAACTTCCGCCTGCGCGACTGGCTGTTCAGCCGGCAGCGCTACTGGGGCGAGCCCTTCCCGATCGTCTACGACGAGGACGGCATCGCGCACGCGCTGCCCGAGTCGATGCTGCCGCTGGAGCTGCCGGAGGTCGAGGACTACTCGCCGCGCACCTTCGAGCCGGACGACGCGAAGTCGAAGCCGGAGACCCCGCTGTCGCGCAACGAGGCGTGGGTCAACGTCGAGCTGGACCTGGGCGACGGGCGCGGCGTGCGCTCCTTCCGCCGCGAGACCAACACCATGCCCAACTGGGCCGGTTCCTGCTGGTACGAGCTGCGCTACCTGGACCCGAACAACGCCTCGGCCCTGGTGGACCCGGCCATCGAGCAGTACTGGATGGGTCCGCGCGAGGGCGCGCCGCACGGCGGTGTCGACCTGTACGTGGGCGGCGCCGAGCACGCGGTGCTGCACCTGCTGTACGCGCGCTTCTGGTCGAAGGTGCTGTTCGACCTGGGGCACGTCTCGTCGGCCGAGCCGTTCCACAAGCTGTTCAACCAGGGCATGATCCAGGCGTACGCCTACACCGACTCGCGCGGTGTGTACGTCCCGGCGGCCGAGGTCGAGGAGCGCGACGGCGGCTACTTCCACCAGGGCGAGCCCGTCAAGCGCGAGCACGGCAAGATGGGCAAGTCCCTGAAGAACGCCGTCACGCCGGACGAGATCTGCGAGGAGTACGGCGCGGACACCCTGCGTCTGTACGAGATGGCCATGGGCCCGCTGGACGTCTCGCGTCCGTGGGACACCCGTGCGGTGGTCGGCCAGTACCGGCTGCTGCAGCGGCTGTGGCGCAACATCGTCGACGAGGAGACCGGCGCGGTCACCGTCGTGGACGGCGAGCCGGGCGAGGACACCCTGCGCGCGCTGCACAAGGCGATCGACGGGGCCGGCGCCGACATGGCGGGGCTGCGGTTCAACACCGCCATCGCGAAGATCACCGAGCTGAACAACGCCCTGACGAAGGCGGGCCGACCGCTGGAGCGCTCGGTCGCGGAGCGGCTGGTGCTGCTGGTCGCCCCGCTGGCCCCGCACATCGCGGAGGAACTGTGGAGCCGGCTGGGGCACACCGCCTCGGTCGTCCACCAGGACTTCCCGGTCGCGGACCCGGCGTACGTCGTGGACGAGAGCGTCACCTGCGTCGTCCAGGTCAAGGGCAAGGTCAAGGCGCGCCTGGAGGTGCCGCCGACGATCTCCGACGCGGACCTGGAGCAGCTGGCGCTGGCCGACGAGGCGGTCGTGGCGGCGCTGGGCGGTGCGGAGATCCGCAAGGTGATCGTGCGCGCGCCGAAGCTGGTGAACATCGTCGTCTGACGTCGTAGGGGTTATCCCGTACGGGCAGGTTGGGGGTTCGTTTGGAACCCCCAGCCTGCCCGTGGCGTTTACGGTGGAGGGGACGCAAAAACAGGCTGGCTGGGGACTGGGGAAGGAACACTCATGGAGGCCGCGCTGATCATCTTCGTGATGCTGATGTTTTTCGCCTTCCTGGGCCTGGGCGTGTACGTGACCGCCAAGGTGGTGGGGGCGGCGAGGCGCGGTGTGGACCGGACGATCACGCAGGCCCGCCGCACCGTGGAGGACACCACGCTGAGGGCCAAGAGCTTCGGGCAGGTCGGGGTCACGGCGGCGCTGGCGCAGCTGCGGCTGGACCTGCGGACGTCGATGCGGGCCACGCAGCAGGCGCTGGAGGAGGGTGTCCGGACGGACGCCTCGCTCAAGGAGTCGATCGGCCTGTTCGCGCGGCTGAGCGCGCACGGGCACGAGCTGGACGACGAGCTCAAGCGGCTGGAGCAGGAGCCGGACCGCAAGCGGACCGCCGAGAGCCTGCCTGACCTGCGGGAGCGCACCGCGAAGATCACGCAGGCTGCGGACTCGCTGCGCTGGGCCGCGCGCGACCGGGCCCGGCGGTTCGCGCAGGACGATCTGTCGGCGCTGTCGGAGCAGATCGAGGTCGAGTCGGGCGCGCTGCGGGACTGGTCCCGCGCGTCGGTGGACGACCTCTCGGCCGCGGCTGCGGCCTCGGGCGGTGGCTGGGGCGCGACCGAGCCCGGCGGGGTGGCCGGCGGGGCGCAGACGCCGCAGCAGCAGCCGGCCGCGTTGCACCAGGCGCCCCCGGCCTCCCCGTACCCGTGGCAGAAGTCGGCCCGCCCGGAGACCACGACCTGAAGGGCTCGCCGAGGGCCCCGAGCTGCCGGACCAACGCCACTGGCGGTACCCTCCGGCTCATGTCCCGCCATGTCGCGATCGTCACCGATTCCACGGCCTACCTGCCCCACCCGGCCATGTCGCGGCACGGAATCACCTCCGTTCCGCTGACCGTGGTGCTCGGCGACGAGGCCCTCGAAGAGGGCACCGAGATCTCGGCCCGCAGCCTCGCCCTGGCCCTGCAGAAGCGCCGCTCGGTCACCACGTCGCGCCCCAGCCCCGAGGAGTTCGTGCGGGCCTACCGGGCGGCCGCCGACGCGGGCGCGACCGGCATCGTCAGCCTGCACCTGTCCGCCGAGTTCTCGGGCACGTACGACGCCGCCGTGCTCGCCGCGAAGACCGCTTCGATCCCCGTCCGCGTCGTCGACACCGGCATGGTCGCGATGGCCCTCGGCTTCTGCGCCCTGGCCGCCGCCGAGGTGTCCGAGGCCGACGGCTCCGTGGACGAGGCCGTGGCCGCGGCCGAGAAGCGGGCGGCGGGCATGTCCGCGTATTTCTACGTCGATACGCTCGAGTACCTCCGCCGCGGCGGCCGCATCGGGGCCGCGCAGGCCCTCCTCGGTTCAGCGCTCGCGTTCAAGCCGCTGCTGACGCTGGAGGGCGGACGGATCGAGATGCTGGAGAAGGTGCGGACGGCCTCGAAGGCCATCGCGCGCCTGGAGGAGCTGGCCGTCGAGCGCGCCGGGTCCGGTGCCGTGGACGTGGCCGTGCACCACCTGGCGGCTCCGGAACGTGCCGAGAAGCTCGCGCAGCGGCTTCGCGAGCGGATCCCGGGACTGGTCGAGATGCACGTCAGCGAGGTGGGTGCGGTGATCGGCGCGCACACCGGACCGGGGCTGCTGGCGGCGGTCGTCTCACCCCGCTGATCGCTGATCGCTGATCGCTGATCAGCGATCACCGGAACGGGTGGCGGGGATATCCACAACGGGGCTGTTGTCCACCGGAATTGAGGGCTCCGAACGGGGAGCCGGTCGCGGCCCTACCGTCGTGGCATGACTCTTCGAACGCGTACGTCACAGCCCTTCGCCGGCGCCACCAGTGGCCCCGGGCGCTCCTCGCTCTCCGACAGCCGACTGCGTCATCGCCGCCGTGGCGAGCGTGCGCGTCGGCGACACGGTGCCGAGCCCGCGGTGGTGCGCCGTCGCGCGGAGGCGCTGCTCGGCGGCAGCGAGCCGCCGCCGGGAGCGCCGGGGGCGCCGCCCGCGCCTCCTCAGGATGTGGAGGCGGCCGGGCCGGAGGGTCCCTTGCCCGGCGGGGCCGCGCGGCGGCTCGCGGTGCGGGAGCGGCTGCCGGTGTGGTTGCAGGTCCGGTGCGGGGTGGAGCCGCGCACGGTGGCCGCCGTCTGCGTGGTGCTGGTCGTGGCGGTGGGCTTCGCCGCGCAGCAGTTCTGGTCGGCCCGTCCGCAGCCGGTGACCGCGCCCGAGGTGGTCGCCCCGGCGCCGGTCGCGGCCACGGCACTGGCGCCGGGGCCGGATTCTGTGGCGGTATCCGCGCCGGCCGCCGTCGGCGCCCCCGTCGTGGTGGACGTCAGCGGGAAGGTGCGGGAGCCGGGGGTGCGCAGGCTGCCTGCCGGTTCGCGGGTGGAGGACGCGCTGAGCGCCGCCGGGGGAGTGCGGCCCGGCACGGACACGACCGGGCTCAATCTGGCCCGGGTACTGGTGGACGGAGAGCAGGTGCTGGTGGGCGCTCCGGCTCCGCCGGCGGGAGGGGCGGGGAGTGGTGGGGCGGCCGGTGGTGGGACGGCCGGTGGGGCGGGTGGCGTGGGCGGGCCGAGTCCGGGGCCGTTGAGCCTGGGCACGGCCACGGCCGAGCAACTGGACCGGCTGCCGGGGGTCGGCCCGGTGCTCGCGCAGCACATCGTGGACTTCCGCACCGCCCGCGGCGGGTTCCGCTCGGTGGAGGAGCTCCGGCAGGTCAACGGCATCGGTGAGCGGCGGTTCGCCGACCTGCGCAAGCTGGTGCGGCCGTGAGCCGGGCCGAGGGTGCGCCGCGCCCGGCGGATCTGCGGCTGGTGGCGCCGGCCCTGGCCGCCTGGGCGGCGGCAGCACTCGCCCTCGAGGCGCCCGCCGGGCTCACCGCCGCCGGGGCGGGGCTGGGGGTGGTCTGCGCCGGGCTGCTGATGCTGGCCGGGTGCCGGCGCCCGGAGCCGCTGCTCGGCGTCGGGGCGGCCGTGGCCGCCGCCCTGCTGTGCGCGGCCGCCGGGGCCGGGGTGGCGGGGCTCCAGCGGGCCGAGGCACGGGCCGGGCCGGTCGCGGAGCTGGCCCGGGGGCATGCCCGGGTGCTGGCGGAGCTCACCGTCGGCTCCGATCCGCGGACCACCCCGGGCGGGAGCGGGCCGCCCGCCGTGGTGCTGGACGCGGTGGTGACCCGGGTGACCGGTCCCGACGGTGAGCGGACCCGGGTCGAGACCCCGGTGCGGGTGCTCGCCGGGCACCCGGGCTGGGCCCGGCTGCTGCCCTCGACCCGGGTGGCGGTGGTCGCCCGGCTGGCTCCGGCGCGGGGCGGCGAGCGGGCCGTGGCGCTGCTCCGCCCGGCCGGCGACACCCCGCCCCGGGTGACCGGCGGACCGGACACCGCGCAGCGGCTGGCCGGCCGGCTGCGGGCAGGGCTGCGCGAAGCCACCGACGGGCTGGCGCCGGATGCCAGGGCCCTGCTGCCGGGGCTGGTCGTCGGGGACACCTCGCGGGTGGAGGCAGATCTGCACGAGGCGTTCCGGGCCACCGATCTGCTGCACCTGCTGGCCGTCTCCGGATCCAACCTGACCGTGGTGCTGTTCCTGCTCATCGGGCCCCCGGCCCGCGCACAGCTCGCCGAGCGGCGCGGGCTGGCACCCCGCCTCGGGCTCTCGCTGCGGGCCACGGCCTGCTGCGGGGCGGCCCTGACGCTGGCCTTCGTGGTGGTGTGCCGGCCGGAGCCGAGCGTGCTCAGGGCCGCGGCCTGCGGGGCGATCACCCTGCTGGCGATCGCCACCGGGCGGCGCAGGTCCCTGCTCCCGGCGCTGGCCGCCGCCGTGCTGCTACTGGTGCTGCACGACCCGTGGCTTGCCCGCAGCCACGGCTTCCTGCTCTCGGTCCTGGCCACCGGAGCCCTGTTGACGCTCGGCCCGGGTTGGGGCGAGGCTCTGCGGCGGCGCGGGGTGCGGCCCCGGTTCGCCGAGGCGCTGGGGGCCGCCGCAGCCGCCCAGGCGGTGTGCGCGCCGGTGGTCGCGGTGCTGTCCGCCCGGGTGAGCCTGGTGGCGGTGCCGTGCAACCTGCTGGCCGAGCTGGCGGCGGGGCCCGCGACGGTGCTCGGGTTCGCCGCGCTGGCGGCGGCCCCGGTATGGCTGCCGGCGGCGAAGCTGCTGGCCTGGTGCGCCGGGGTGCCCGCCGGATGGATCGCCGCCGTGGCCCGGGCCGGGGCGCGGCTGCCGGGGGCCGAGCTGGCCTGGCCCGGCGGGGTGGGCGGCGGGGTGCTGCTGGCCGCCGCCACCCTGGCCGCCGTGGGCCTCGGCTTCCGGTACGGCCGCAAGCGGTGGTTCTGCTCCGGCCTCGCCGTGCTGCTGCTCCTCGCGGTACTGAGGCCGCCCCTGCTCACCCGTACCGTCAGGGGCTGGCCGCCGCCCGACTGGAGCTACGTGCAGTGCGCGGTCGGGCAGGGGGACGCCGCCGTACTCGCCGTGGCTCCGGGCACGGCCGTGGTGGTGGACGCCGGGCCCGAGCCAGGACCGGTCGACGCGTGCCTGCGCACCCTGGGTGTGACCCGTATCCCACTGTTATTGCTGACACATTTTCATGCCGACCACGTGGGGGGCCTGTCGGGAGTGCTGCGGGGCCGGGAGGTGGGTGTGATGCAGACCACCGGGCTGCAAGAGCCGCCGGGGCAGGCAGAGTTCGTCCGGCGGACGGCCGCGGTCGCCGGGGTGGCCGTCGTACCCGCCGTGGCGGGGGAGCGGCGCCGGGCCGGAGCGCTGGAGTGGCGGGTGCTGTGGCCGCCCCCGTCGGGTCCGCCGCCCGAGGGGGCCAACAACGCGAGCGTGGCCCTGCTGGTGCGCGGCGGCGGCCTGAGCCTGCTCCTGCTCGGCGACCTCGAACCACCGGCCCAGCAGGCCCTGCTGAGGGACCATCCGGAACTGGGCCCCGTGGACGTCCTGAAGGTCGCCCACCATGGCTCGGCGCACCAGGACCCGGGGCTGCTCGAGCGGATCAGGCCGCGCCTCGCGATCGTCCCCGTCGGATCCGGAAACCGCTACGGACACCCGGCAGCGGGTACGCTCGCACGGCTGCGGGCCCTGGGGGCGACCGTGCTGCGCACCGATGCCGACGGATCCATCGCCGTCACGGGAAGCGGCTCGCGGATGCGGGCGTTCCCGGCCATCCGGCGGCGGGCGCGACGCGGGCATTCCGGGCTCGACCGCTCTGTTTGCCCACAACCCGACAGCATGATCGAATGCGTTTTCGCCAGAGCGGTCCAAGTCCACACAGCACGGGGGTGCAGCAACCATGTTCGGTCGCCGACGGGGGATGGATACGGCGGGAAGTCCCAGTCCTCAGACATCCGCGACACTGACGCTTCCTCATACGGCGCGCCTGCTCAGCTGTCGGGTTCTCGACACGGTCCACCAGCCGATCCGGCAGGCCGCGTTCGAGGTGACCGACCCGATCGGCCGACGGATCGTCAGCGGGGAGACCGACCCGTACGGCGGCTTCGCGGCAGCCATGCCGGAAGGGGAGTACCGGCTCACCGTCACCGCCGAGGGCTACGCGCCGTTCCACGGGGCGACGCTCGTCGGGGATCCGGCGCAGCCGGGCACCGGGGAGATCATCCTCGACGCGGTGGAGCCGCCGCTGCTGCCCGCGCCCGGCCACTGGGAGCTCGACCCGACGCATTCGTCGATCGGGTTCGCGGCCCGGCACATCGGCTTCGCGCGGATCAACGGCCGGTTCAACACCTTCGCGGGCGCGGTACGGATAGCCGAGCGCATGGAGGACTCCTCCATGCACGTGATCATCGATGCGGCGAGCATCGACACCGGTCTGCGGATGCGGGACGACCACCTGCGCTCCGGGGACTTCCTGGACGCGGCCCGCTACCCCACGATCGAGTTCTACAGCGAGCGCTTCATCCACCGCAGCGGCAGCCGCTGGGCGGTCGCGGGAGCCCTCACGCTGCACGGCGCCAGCCGCTCCGTCACCCTGGACACCCGGTACCTGGGCCTCGGCACCGGCCTGGAGGGCGAGCCGCGGGCGGCCTGCCGGGCGACCGCCGAACTGCACCGCGAGGACTTCTCCCTGAACTGGCAGTCGATACTGGCGCACGGGGTCGCGGCCATCGGTTCGAGCGTGGAAGTGGCGCTGGACGTGCAGATCGTTCACAAGGCCTGAGGGACGCCCGGCCGGCCTTACGGGGCTTCGAGCCAGCCCTCGTACTCGGCGGCGAGGTCGTCCAGCGAGGCCGTGTCGAGCCGCTCCCGCGGGTCCTCGACGACCACGAGCCACTGGGCGTCCTCGGCGTCGTCCTCACCGGCCAAGGCGTCGCGCAGCAGCTGCGGTTCCTCCGGGAGGCCGAAGCGGTCGACGGCCTCCCGCGCCACCTCCTCGGCGGCGTCGCGGTCGGGCAGGACGAGTACATGTCGCACGTTCACCCGGCCATTCTCAGGCATCGGGTGAGGGGGGCCGGGGCGCGGGGGACTGTCACTGCGGCGTGGGATGCTGGAGCCGATGGCCACCAGGAAGAATTCCACCGACGATCTCCTCGCCCCGCTCACCCTCGCGGTGGGGCAGGAGGACCTGCTGCTCGACCGTGCCGTTCGGGAGGTGGTGGCGGCTGCCCGAGCCGCCGATGCCGACACGGACGTGCGCGACCTCGCCTCGGAGCAGCTCCAGCCCGGCACGCTGGCCGAGCTGACGAGCCCCTCGCTGTTCTCCGAGCGGAAGGTCCTGGTCGTGCGCAATGCGCAGGATCTGTCCGCGGACACGGTCAAAGAGGTCAAGGCGTACCTCGCGGCTCCGTTCGAGGAGATCAGCCTCGTGCTCCTCCACGCGGGCGGGGTCAAGGGCAAGGGCCTGCTGGACGCGGCGCGCAAGGCCGGCGCCCGGGAGATCGCCTGCCCGAAGATGACGAAGCCGGCGGACCGGCTGGCGTTCGTCCGGGGAGAGTTCCGCACGCTGGGCCGGTCGGCGACGCCGGAGGCCTGTCAGACGCTGGTGGACGCGATCGGCAGTGACCTGCGGGAGCTGGCGAGCGCTGCCGCGCAGTTGTGCGCGGACGTCGAGGGCACGATCGACGAGGCCGTGGTGGGCCGCTACTACACCGGGCGGGCCGAGGCTTCCAGCTTCACGGTCGCCGACCGGGCGGTGGAGGGGCGCGCGGCGGAGGCCCTGGAGGCCCTGCGCTGGTCCCTGTCCACGGGGGTGGCGCCGGTTCTGATCACCAGTGCCCTCGCCCAGGCGGTGCGCGCGATCGGCAAGCTGGCCTCCGCGCCGCGCGGGGCCCGGCCCGGTGACCTGGCCCGGGATCTGGGCATGCCGCCGTGGAAGATCGACCGGGTCCGTCAGCAGATGCGGGGGTGGTCGGCGGACGGGGTCGCCGATGCGCTGCGGGCCGTGGCCGCGGCCGACGCGGGTGTCAAGGGTGGCGGTGACGACCCCGAGTACGCGCTCGAGAAGGCGGTGGTCGCGGTGGCCCGCGCGGCCCGCCCCCAGCGTCAGTAGCCGGCGCGGCCCCGCTGCCGGGGCTCCGCCCCGGACCCGCGCCGTAAACGCCGGCGGGGCTGGATTTCCCGCCGAGCGGGGCCGGCCCTGGTGGCTGCCGAGCAGCAAGCGCACGAAGGCCCCGGTCGCCGCCCTGGGGAAGGGAGGTGGCCGGGGCCTTCGTCTTACTGCTTTTGTGCGCCGCACCCGCGTGGCGAACGCAGGCCGCGTGCGGCGCGGTGTGCCGGGTCAGGAGCGGAAGAGAGGGCCCGCTGGGTCCTTACCGGCGATTCACATCGAGAGCTCAGCCCTGGAGGGTGGCAACCTTGGAGGCCAGCGCCGACTTCTTGTTGGCGGCGGCGTTCTTGTGGATGACACCCTTCGAGACAGCCTTGTCGAGCGCACGCGCGGCGTCGCGAGAAGCCACGGTGGCCTTCTCGACGTCACCGGCGACGACAGCCTCACGGGCCTTGCGGATCGCGGTCTTGAGCGAGGACTTGACGGCCTTGTTGCGCAGGCGCGCCTTCTCGTTCGTCTTGTTCCGCTTGATCTGGGACTTGATGTTCGCCACGAAAGAGCCTTTGCAGGTTCAGAGTTTGATCTTCGGATTGCGTCCCGGAAGCTTAGAGGGCATACGAGACACAGCTGCCCAGGCTACCAGGCGCGCTCCGACCGGCCCAAACCGAGCGCACTGCCCCGTCCATGGGACGATGGGAGTGCTCAGACTCCGTTCCGAGCTCCGACTGCGACCGAGAATCAGGACACTGCGTGCCCGCGATCCCCAGCCACGTGCCCGAGCCGAGCCGTACCGACCCGGCGCTGATCCGCAACTTCTGCATCATCGCGCACATCGACCACGGCAAGTCGACCCTTGCCGACCGGATGCTTCAGCTCACCGGTGTGGTCGACCAGCGGCAGATGCGTGCCCAGTACCTCGACCGCATGGACATCGAGCGTGAGCGCGGCATCACGATCAAGTCCCAGGCCGTCCGACTGCCGTGGTCGCCGACCGTGGGCGAAGGTCAGGGCAAGACCCACATCCTCAACATGATCGACACCCCCGGGCACGTCGACTTCACCTACGAGGTCTCCCGCTCCCTCGCCGCGTGCGAGGGCACGGTCCTCCTGGTGGACGCCGCCCAGGGCATCGAGGCGCAGACCCTCGCCAACCTGTACCTGGCGATGGAGAAGGACCTCGCGATCGTCCCGGTCCTGAACAAGATCGACCTGCCGGCCGCCCAGCCGGAGAAGTTCGCCGAGGAGCTCGCGAACCTGGTCGGCTGCCAGCCCGAGGACGTCCTGCGCGTCTCGGCGAAGACCGGCCTCGGCGTGGACGCGCTGCTGGACAAGATCGTCGCCACGGTCCCGGCTCCGGTCGGCCCCAAGGACGCCCCGGCCCGGGCGATGATCTTCGACTCGGTCTACGACTCGTACCGCGGTGTCGTCACCTACGTCCGTGTCGTGGACGGCCAGCTCAACAAGCGCGAGCGCATCCGGATGATGTCCACCGGCGCCACCCACGAGCTGCTGGAGATCGGCGTCTCCTCCCCGGAGATGACCCCTTCCGACGGCATCGGCGTCGGCGAGGTGGGCTACATCATCACCGGCGTGAAGGACGTCCGTCAGTCCAAGGTCGGTGACACCATCACCAGCCTGCACAACGGCGCGACCGAGGCCCTCGGCGGCTACAAGGACCCGCGGCCGATGGTCTTCTCCGGCCTCTACCCGCTCGACGGTTCGGACTACCCGGACCTGCGCGAGGCCCTGGACAAGCTGCAGCTCAACGACGCCGCGCTGGTCTACGAGCCGGAGACCTCGGCGGCGCTCGGCTTCGGCTTCCGCGTCGGCTTCCTCGGCCTGCTGCACCTGGACGTGGTCCGCGAGCGCCTGGAGCGCGAGTTCGGCCTCGACCTGATCGCCACCGCGCCGAACGTGGTCTACCGCGTCGTCCTGGAGGACGGCAAGGAAGTCACCGTCACCAACCCGAGCGAGTTCCCCGAGGGCAAGATCTCGGACGTGTTCGAGCCGGTCGTCCGGGCCACCCTGCTCGCGCCTTCCGAGTTCATCGGCGCGATCATGGAGCTCTGCCAGCAGCGCCGCGGCACCCTCCTCGGGATGGACTACCTCTCCGAGGACCGGGTCGAGATCCGCTACACGCTCCCGCTCGCGGAGATCGTCTTCGACTTCTTCGACCAGCTGAAGTCCAAGACGCGCGGTTACGCCTCCCTCGACTACGAGCCCACCGGCGAGCAGGCCTCCGGACTGGTCAAGGTCGACATCCTGCTGCACGGCGACAAGGTCGACGCCTTCTCCGCCGTCACGCACAAGGACGCCGCCTACGCCTACGGCGTGCGCCTCGTCGCCAAGCTGCGCGAGCTCATCCCGCGGCAGGCCTTCGAGATCCCGATCCAGGCCGCGATCGGCTCGCGCGTCATCGCCCGCGAGACCATCCGCGCGATCCGCAAGGACGTCCTCGCCAAGTGCTACGGCGGTGACATCTCCCGTAAGCGGAAGCTGCTGGAGAAGCAGAAGGAAGGCAAGAAGCGGATGAAGATGGTCGGCTCCGTGGAGGTCCCGCAGGAGGCCTTCATCGCCGTCCTGTCCAGCGACGAATCCGGCGGCAAGAAGAAGTAGGCCGCCGCATGTGAAACAAGCCCCCGTGCTCCGGCGCGGGGGCTTGTTTCGTTATGAATCGGCCGCCCGGAGGCTCTTACGCACCAGGCGGAGGGCCCCTAGTCTGATCACTGATCGTTGGTTACTCGCCAGTTACAAGCCCTGACTCAGCCACCCCAGCCAGTCAGCCCCCCTGCATCGACAGGCCCTGCCGCGTGGTCCGGAGGACGTCCGTGAGCGACACACAGACCTTGATCGAAAACCGCCCGCCCACTGTGGCGACCCTCTTCCTGGAGCGTGTCGCCGCCACGCCCGATGCCGAGGCCTACCGCTACCCCGTGCCCGGGACCGGCCAGGGCCCCGACGACTGGAAGTCGCTCAGCTGGGGCCAGGCCGCCGACCGGGTCTTCGCCGCCGCCGCCGGGCTGATCGAGCTCGGGCTGCGCCCCGAGGAGCGCGTCGCGCTCGCCTGCAGCACCCGCGTCGAGTGGATCCTCGTCGACCTCGGCGTGATGTGCGCGGGCGGCGCGGTCACCACCATCTACCCGAGCACCAACGCGGAGGAGTCGGCGTTCATCCTCTCGGACTCCGAGAGCCGGGTGCTCATCGCCGAGGACGCCGCCCAGCTGGCGAAGGCCCGCGAGCGCCGCGCCGACCTGCCCCACCTCGCCCACGTCGTGGTCGTGGAGGCCGCCGACGCGATCGCCGCCGAGGGCGACCCGGAGGGCTGGGTGCTCTCGCTCGCCGACCTCGAGGCGCGCGGCAGGGAGTACCTCGCCAAGCACCCCGAGGCGGTCAAGGAGCGGATCGCGGCCATCACCGCCGACCAGCTCGCCACCCTCATCTACACCTCCGGCACCACCGGCCGCCCCAAGGGCGTCCGGCTGCCGCACGACAACTGGTCGTACATGGCCAAGGCCACCGTGGCCACCGGCATGATCCACTCGGACGACGTCCAGTACCTGTGGCTGCCGCTGGCGCACGTCTTCGGCAAGGTCCTGACCTCCGGACAGATCGAGGTCGGGCACGTCACCGCCGTCGACGGCCGGATCGACAAGATCATCGAGAACCTGCCGGTGGTCCAGCCGACCTACATGGCGGCCGTCCCGCGCATCTTCGAGAAGGTCTACAACGGAGTCGCGGCCAAGGCCCGGGCCGGCGGCGGAGCCAAGTACAAGATCTTCCAGTGGTCGGTCGCCGTCGCCCGCGAGTACGCCAAGGTCACGCAGGACAACTTCCGGCGCACCGGCCAGGCGACCGCCCCCTTCGGTCTCGCCACCAAGCACAAGATCGCCGACGCGCTGGTCTACTCCAAGCTCCGCGAGGCCTTCGGCGGCCGCCTGCGCGCCGCCGTCTCCGGCGCCTCCGCCCTGGCGCCCGAGATCGGCTACTTCTTCTCCGGAGCCGGCATCCACATCCTGGAGGGCTACGGCCTGACGGAGTCCAGCGCGGCCTCCTTCGTCAACCCCGGCGAGGCCTACCGCACCGGCACCGTCGGCAAGCCGCTCCCCGGCACCGAGGTCCGCATCGCCGACGACGGCGAGGTCCTGCTGCGCGGCCCCGGCATCATGCAGGGCTACCACGGGAAGCCGGAGCAGACCGCCGAGGTCCTGGAGTCCGACGGCTGGCTGCACACCGGTGACATCGGCGAGCTGTCGCCCGACGGCTACCTGCGCATCACCGACCGCAAGAAGGACCTGATCAAGACCTCGGGCGGCAAGTACGTCGCCCCGGCGGAGATCGAGGGCCAGTTCAAGGCGATCTGCCCGTACGTGTCGAGCCTCGTCGTCCACGGCGCCGACCGGAACTTCTGCTCGGCCCTGATCGCGCTCGACGAGCCCTCCATCCTGGTCTGGGCCGCCGAGAACGGCCTGGAGGGCAAGACGTACGGGGAGGTCCTGGCCGCGGCCGAGACCAACCGCCTCATCGAGACGTACGTGCAGACCCTGAACGAGGGCCTCCAGCGCTGGCAGACGGTCAAGAAGTTCCGGATCCTGCCGCGCGACCTGGACGTGGAGCACGGGGACCTCACCCCGAGCCTCAAGCTGAAGAGGCCGGTCGTCGAGCGTGAGTTCAAGCACCTGATCGACGAGATGTACGAGGGCTCCCGGGAGGCCTGACGCCTGCCGCGGGCCTGTGCGGGGCGGGGCGGCGGACCGCCCCGCGGCCCTCCGCCCCTGCGGGCGCTCCCGGGGCTCCGCCCCGGACCCCGCGCCTCGAACGCCGGCGAGGCAGCATGGGGGCGGGGGGCGCGTGCCCGGTGCGGGATGATGGGGGCATGCCTTCCGCACTGCCCGACGGTGAACCCATGCCCGAAGACGGCTCGCTGCCGTCGCATGCCCTGGCGGGGGCCGGGGACCGGCCGCTCGGCTTCTACCTGCACGTCCCGTACTGCGCCACGCGCTGCGGGTACTGCGACTTCAACACGTACACGGCCACCGAGCTGCGCGGGACGGGCGGGGTGCTCGCCTCGCGGGAGAACTACGCCGACACCCTGATCGACGAGGTCCGCCTGGCCCGCAAGGTCCTCGGCGACGACCCGCGGGCCGTGCAGACGGTCTTCGTGGGCGGCGGTACGCCGACGCTGCTGCCGGCCGCGGACCTCGTACGCATGCTCGCGGCGATCCGGGACGAGTTCGGCCTGGCGGAGGGCGCCGAGGTCACCACGGAGGCCAATCCTGAGTCGGTGGACCCGCGGTACCTCGCCGAGCTGCGAGCCGGCGGCTTCAACCGGATCTCCTTCGGCATGCAGAGCGCCAAGCAGCACGTCCTGAAGGTGCTCGACCGCACGCACACCCCGGGCCGGCCCGAGGCCTGCGTCGCCGAGGCCCGGGCGGCGGGCTTCGACCACGTGAACCTGGACCTGATCTACGGCACGCCGGGGGAGTCGGACGAGGACTGGCGCGAGACGCTGTCCGCCGCGCTGGGCGCGGGTCCCGACCACATCAGCGCGTACGCCCTGATCGTCGAGGAGGGCACCCAGCTGGCGCGGCGGATCCGCCGGGGCGAGGTCCCGATGACGGACGACGACGTGCACGCGGACCGGTACCTGATCGCGGACTCGGTGATGGCCGAGGCGGGCTACCACTGGTACGAGGTGTCGAACTGGGCCACGACCGAGGCCGGGCGCTGCCTGCACAACGAGCTGTACTGGCGGGGCGCGGACTGGTGGGGCGCGGGCCCGGGAGCGCACTCGCACGTCGGCGGGGTGCGCTGGTGGAACGTGAAGCACCCGGGCGCGTACGCGGCCGCGCTGGCGCAGGGCCGGTCCCCCGGGGCGGGGCGCGAGCTGCTCTCGCAGGAGGACCGGCGGGTCGAGCGGATCCTGCTGGAGCTGCGGCTGGTGGACGGCGTACCGCTGCCCCTGCTGGCCCCGGCCGGCCTGGCGGCGTCCCGCCGGGCCCTGGCGGACGGCCTGCTGGAAGCGGGCCCGTACGAGGCGGGACGCGCCGTGCTGACCCTGCGCGGGCGGCTGCTGGCCGACGCGGTGGTCCGGGACCTGGTGGACTGACGGACCACCGCGCGGCGGAGCCACGGCTCAGCCCGGGTAGTTCTCCCGCCAGGGCCGGTAGTTCGGGTTGTCCTGGCACTCGTTCATGATCTCGGTCTTGGTCGTCTTGTCGACCGGGCAGACCGCGACGATGAAGGAGCGCTCGATGCCGCCGGGGAAGGCGACCTCGACCTGGGAGGCCCACTTGTGGGTGTCGCCGATGGTCTGGTTGACGTCCACCCCGCCGGGCGCGTCGATGTAGTAGTTCCAGCCGCTCTTCCACCACGTCTTGTACAGGTCGTGGTCGTACGTCGTGGACACGTACGGCGAGGGCTGGTTGACCAGCACGTACTGCTCGACGTCGTACTGCCCGTCCACCGTCGCCTTGGGGTGGAAACCCTCCTCGAAGACGACCGCCGGCGGGCGGCTGTCCGCGCGGTAGAGCTGCTTGCAGTTGATCCGCCAGGACGGGGAGGGCGTGATGCGGGCCACGTCGGCGCGCTGGTCGGCGGCGGCGAAGAGGTGGTCGGTCACGCGCGGGCACGAGTTCGCCGGAGCGGCGTGCGCGGCGGCCTGCGGGGCCGCGTAGGCGGAGGCGGACGGGAGGAGGGCGGCCGCGAGGGCGGCGACGGCGACGAGCCGCCGCCGCGGAGCAGAGGTGATCATGATCAGCACCCTTGCCGTGCGCGGCCGGGCGTACACGCACTGTCACCCGAAGGTGAGCGTGTGGGGGAGCCGGCTTGACGCCCGTCCGGCTCAGGGGGCCGTCACGAAGTCGATCAGTTCCTCCACCCTGCCCAGCAGGGTGGGTTCGAGGTCCTTGTACGAGCTCACGCGCGACAGGATGTGCTGCCAGGCGGCGCCCGTGTTGGGCGGCCAGCCCAGCTCCCGGCAGATGCCCGTCTTCCAGTCCTGACCGGGCGGGATGACCGGCCACGCCCCGATGCCCAGCGCGGACGGCTTCACCGCCTGCCAGACGTCCACGTAGGGGTGTCCCGCGACCAGCACGTGCGGCGAGGTCACCGACGCCGCGATGCGGGACTCCTTCGAGCCCGGCACCAGGTGGTCCACCAGGACGCCCAGCCGGGCGTCCGCGGCCGGGGCGAAGTCGGCCACGACGGCCGGGAGGTCGTCGATGCCCTCCAGGTACTCCACCACCACGCCCTCGATCCGCAGGTCGTCGCCCCAGACCCGCTCCACCAGCTCGGCGTCGTGGCGGCCCTCCACGTAGATCCGGCCCGCCCGCGCCACCCGTGCCCGCGCGCCCGGCACGGCGATCGAGCCCGAAGCCGTACGGGCAGCGGCGGCCGGGCCCCGCGGCGGGCGGGTCAGCGTCACCACCGCGCCCTCCAGCAGGAAGCCGCGCGGCTCCAGCGGGAACACCCGCCGCTTGCCGTAACGGTCCTCCAGGGTCACCGTGCCGGCCTCGCACGCCACCACCGCGCCGCAGAAGTCCGTACCGGCCACTTCCACCACCAGGTCGGGCTCGGCCGCCACCTCGGGCACGGCCTTCGGGCGCTTCCACTGCGGGGTCAGGTCGGGGGAGTACTCGCGCATCCGGCCGAGGGTAGGAGAGCCGCCGCCCTCACGCCTCCGACACGCCGAACCGCGTTGCCAGTGTGTTGCGTTGCGCACGGACAAAAGCCGCGGGGACCACCGCTCCGTGACCCGGCACGTACAGTGCGTCGTCCCCGCCCAGCGACAGCAGCCGGTCCAGGGCCGCCGGCCACTGCCGGGGCACGGCGTCCGGCCCCGCCGACGGATCGCCCGACTCCTCCACCAGGTCCCCGCAGAACACCACCTCCCGCGAGCCCGGAACGAACGCCGCGAGATCGTGCCGGGTGTGGCCGGGCCCCACGTTCGCCAGCAGCACCTGCACCCCGCCCAGCTCCAGCGTCCACTCGCCCGACACCAGGTGCCTCGGCGTCACCAGCAGGTCCGCGGCCTCGGCCGCCTCGGCCGGATCCAGTCCGTGCCGCACCGCGTCCGCCCGCAGCTCGTCCCGGCCCCGGCCGCGGCCTTCCAGCAGGGAGTCCAGGCCGACCGCCCCGTAGACCTCGGCCCCCGCGAAGGCGGCCCCGCCGAGGACGTGGTCGAAATGGCCGTGCGTAAATGCGATATGGGTCACGCGACGGCCCGCCAGCCGCTCCGCCTCGGCCCGCACCTGCGAGCCCTCCCGTACGGACGATCCGGGGTCGATCAGGAGTACCGACTCGTCCCCCACCACCAGCCCCACCGTGCAGTCCCACACCGGAAGACGCCGCCGTCCGGCCCGTCCGGTCAGCCGTTCCCAGCCCGCCTCTTCCCAACGCACGTCCATGCCGCGACGCTACCGTGACGGGCCGCCCTTGCCAGGGCCTGACTACCCGGCCGTACACTGAGCGGGGGATCTCTGGCACTCGAACGCACAGAGTGCCAACGACCGGGTTCCAACAAACATGGCAACGGACCAGAGCTGGAGGTGTGCGCGATGCTCAGCGAACGCAGACTCGAAGTGCTGCGCGCCATCGTCCAGGACTACGTCGGGACGGAGGAGCCGGTCGGCTCCAAAGCGCTCACCGAGCGCCACCGGCTCGGCGTGTCGCCCGCGACCGTGCGCAACGACATGGCCGTGCTGGAGGACGAGGGCTACATCGCCCAGCCCCACACCAGCGCCGGCCGGATCCCGACGGACAAGGGCTACCGGCTCTTCGTCGACAAGCTGGCGGGGGTCAAGCCGCTGTCGTCGCCCGAGCGCCGGGCCATCCAGAACTTCCTGGACAGCGCCGTCGACCTCGACGACGTGGTCGGCCGCACCGTGCGGCTGCTCGCGCAGCTGACCCGGCAGGTCGCCGTCGTCCAGTACCCGAGCCTGACCCGCTCCACCGTCCGGCACGTCGAACTGCTCTCGCTCGCGCCCGCGCGCCTGATGCTCGTGCTGATCACGGACACCGGCCGGGTCGAGCAGCGGCTGATCGACTGCCAGACCCCCTTCGGCGAGAACTCGCTCGCCGATCTGCGGGCGCGGCTCAACAGCCGGGTCGTCGGCCGCCGGTTCACGGACGTGCCGCCGCTCGTGCAGGACCTGCCGGAGTCCTTCGACGCGGAGGACCGGGCTACGGTCACGGCCGTCCTGGCCACCCTCCTCGAGACCCTGGTCGAGGAAGCCGAAGAGCGGCTGATGATCGGCGGCACCGCCAATCTCACCCGCTTCGGACACGATTTTCCCCTGACGATCAGGCCGGTGCTCGAAGCGCTGGAGGAGCAGGTCGTGCTCCTCAAGCTGCTGGGCGAGGCCAGTGAGTCGGGAATGGCCGTACGGATCGGGCATGAGAATGCCTATGAGGGACTGAACTCCACGTCGGTCGTCTCGGTCGGCTACGGTTCGGGCGGCGAAGCAGTCGCCAAACTCGGCGTGGTCGGACCGACCCGCATGGACTACCCCGGAACGATGGGAGCGGTACGCGCAGTGGCACGTTACGTCGGACAGATCCTGGCGGAGTCGTAAGTGGCCACGGACTACTACGCCGTACTCGGCGTGCGCCGCGACGCATCGCAGGACGAGATCAAGAAGGCCTTCCGGCGCCTCGCGCGTGAACTCCACCCGGATGTGAATCCGGATCCGAAGACGCAGGAGCGCTTCAAGGAGATCAACGCGGCCTACGAGGTGCTCTCGGACCCGCAGAAGAAGCAGGTCTTCGACCTCGGCGGCGACCCGCTGTCCTCCTCGGGCGGCGGCGGCGGCGGTGGCGCGGGCGGATTCGGAGCCGGTGGCTTCGGCAACTTCTCCGACATCATGGACGCCTTCTTCGGCCAGGCCTCGCAGCGCGGACCGCGCTCGCGGACCCGCCGGGGCCAGGACGCCATGATCCGCCTCGACCTGGAACTGGACGAGGCCGCCTTCGGCACCACCAAGGACATCCAGGTCGACACGGCCGTCATCTGCACCACCTGCTCCGGCGAGGGTGCCGCCCCCGGCACCTCGGCGCAGACGTGTGACATGTGCCGCGGCCGCGGTGAGGTCTCGCAGGTCACCCGGTCCTTCCTGGGCCAGGTCATGACTTCGCGCCCCTGCCCCCAGTGCCAGGGCTTCGGCACCGTGGTCCCGACCCCGTGCCCCGAGTGCGCGGGCGACGGCAGGGTCCGCTCCCGCCGCAGCCTGACGGTCAAGATCCCGGCCGGCGTCGAGAACGGCACCCGGATCCAGCTCGCGGGCGAGGGCGAGGTCGGCCCCGGCGGCGGCCCCGCCGGCGACCTGTACGTGGAGATCCACGAGCTGCCGCACCCGACCTTCCAGCGGCGCGGGGACGACCTGCACTGCACCGTCACCATCCCGATGACGGCGGCGGCGCTGGGCACCAAGTGCCCGCTGGAGACGCTGGACGGCCTGGAGGAGATCGACATCCGGCCCGGCACCGGCTCCGGGCAGGCGATCCCGCTGCACGGGCGCGGCGTCACCCACCTGCGCGGCGGCGGCCGGGGCGACCTGATCGTCCACGTCGAGGTCACCACCCCGGGCAAGCTGGACCCCCAGCAGGAGGACCTGCTGCGCCAGCTCGCGAAGCTGCGCGGCGAGGAGCGGCCGATGGGCCAGTTCGCGCCGGGTCAGCAGGGGCTGTTCAGCCGCCTGAAGGACGCGTTCAACGGCCGCTGACCGGCCTGCGGGACTTCGTGCGAGCCCGGTCCGGGGATGCCCCGGACCGGGCTCCGTGCCTCCCCGGCGCCGCCCCCGCACGTTCCCCCGTACTTCCCTCAAGCCCGGAGGGAAGCGGACTATGCCAGGCGAATGCCGTGATTCGGTCCCGTGAGCGGGACATGGCACGATGCAGACCATGTCCTCCGCACCGAACGGTCTCTCCCCGTACCCGATCGTGCAGGCTCCCATGGCAGGCGGCGCCTCCTGCCCGCCGCTCGCCGCCGCCGTGTGCGAGGCGGGTGGGCTGGGCTTCCTGGCCGGCGGGTACAAGACCGCCGACGGCATGTACCAGGAGATCAAACAGCTGCGCGCGCTCACCCGGCGCCCGTTCGGCGTGAACCTCTTCATGCCGCAGACCGGTTACGTCGACCCCGCCGCCGTGGAGGCGTACCGCGGGCAGCTCGCCGGCGAGGCCAGCTGGTACTCGATCTCCCTCGCCGAGGAGGAGATCCTCGGCACCTGCGACGACGGCTACGACGCCAAGCTCGCGATCCTCGTCGAAGACCCCGTCCCGGTGGTCTCCTTCACCTTCGGCTGCCCCCCGCCCGTCGCCTTCGACTGCCTGCGCAAGGTCGGTACGTACACGGTCGTCACCGTGACGTCGGTCGACGAGGCCCGCATCGCGCAGGCGGCCGGCGCCGACGCGCTCTGCGTCCAGGGCGTGGAGGCGGGCGGCCACCAGGGCACCTTCCGCGACGACCCGCAGGCCGACGGCACGGCGAGCGTGGGCCTGCTCGCGCTGGTGGCCCAGGTACGGGAAGCCGTGGCCCTCCCGCTCATCGCGGCGGGCGGCCTGATGCGCGGCTCGCAGATCGCCGCGCTGCTGGCGGCGGGCGCCGAGGCGGCGCAGCTCGGCACCGCGTTCCTGGCGTGCCCGGAGTCCGGTGCGGACCCGCAGCACAAGAAGGCGCTGACGGACCCGCTGTTCGTGCGCACCGAGCTGACCCGGGCGTTCTCCGGGCGGCCGGCCCGCGGGCTCGTCAACCGGTTCATGCGCGAGCACGGGCCGTACGCCCCGGCCGCGTACCCGCAGATCCACCACATGACCTCGCCGCTGCGCAAGGCCGCCGCGGCGGCCGGGGACCCGCAGGGCATGGCGCTGTGGGCCGGCCAGGGGCACCGGCTGGCGCGGGCCCTGCCCGCCGGGGAGCTGGTGGAGGTGCTGGCGGCGGAAGTCGCCGAGGCCCAGAGCGCGTTGAAGGCAAGACAGATGAGGAGTGCGTCATGACCGCCCCCGTGTTCGTGGTCGAAGAGGTCCCCACGGGACCGGAGTTCGTCCTGGACGGTCCCGAGGGCCGGCACGCGGTGTCCGTGAAGCGGCTGAACGCCGGCGAGGCGGTGGTCCTCGCGGACGGCCGCGGCCGGTGGGCCGAGGCCGTGGTGAAGGCGGCGGAGGGCAAGGACCGGCTGGTCGTGTCGGTGTCCGGGGTCTTCGAGGAGGCGGAGCCGGCCGTCCGGATCACCGTGGTCCAGGCGCTGCCCAAGGGAGACCGCGGCGAGGTCGCGGTCGAGACCATGACCGAGACCGGGGTGGACGCGATCGTCCCCTGGCAGGCCTCGCGCTGCATCACCCAGTGGCGCGGCGACCGGGGCGCCAAGTCCCTGGCCAAGTGGCGGGCCACGGCCCGGGAGGCGGGCAAGCAGTCCCGCCGGGTGCGCTTCCCGGAGGTCGCGGAGGCACTGTCCACGAAGCAGGTGGCGGCGCTGCTCGCCGAGGCCGATCTGGCGGTGGTCCTCCACGAGGACCGGGACGCGCCCTCGGGCGCCCTGGCCACGGCGGAACTGCCCGCCGCGGGCTCCATCGTGCTGGTGGTGGGCCCGGAGGGCGGGGTCTCCCCGGACGAGCTCGCGGCCTTCGCGGCCGCCGGGGCCCACCCGTACCGCCTGGGCCCCTCGGTGCTGCGCACCTCCACGGCGGGCACCGCGGCGGCGGCGGTCCTGCTGGCGCGGACGGGCCGCTGGTCCTGACGGGCCGCTGGTCCTGACGGGCCGTCGGTGTCGGCGGGATGCCGGATACGATGCCGGGGCTGATCAACGCAAGCGCCGGCGCCAACGCCGGCGCCGGCGTCAATGTCAATGTCAATGTCACCGTCACCGTCATCGGAAGGCTCAGCCATGGCCGGGGAACCGCAGGCCGACTGCCTGTTCTGCAAGATCGTCACGGGGGAGGTTCCGGCGACCGTGGTCCGGGAGACCGGGACGACCGTCGCCTTCCGGGACATCAACCCGCAGGCGCCGAGCCACGTGCTCGTGATCCCGAAGGTGCACTACCCCGACGCGGCCGCCCTCGCGGCCGCCGAACCGGCCGTCGCCGCCGACCTGCTGCGCGAGGCCGGGCAGATCGCCGCGGACGAGAAGGTCGACGACCACGGCTACCGGATCGTGTTCAACACCGGCGCCGGCGCGGGCCAGACCGTCTTCCACGCCCACGCGCACGTCCTCGGGGGCCGCGGCCTCCAGTGGCCCCCCGGATAGATCGTGTCCGTACGCGAGTTCGTGGTGCTGGGCACCGCCAGCCAGGTGCCCACCCGCCAGCGCAACCACAACGGCTACCTGCTGCGCTGGGACGGCGAGGGCATCCTCTTCGACCCGGGCGAGGGCACCCAGCGCCAGATGCTCCGGGCCGGGGTGGCCGCGCACGACATCAACCGGATCTGCGTCACGCACTTCCACGGTGACCACAGCCTCGGCCTGGCCGGGGTGATCCAGCGCATCAACCTCGACCGGGTCCCGCACCCGGTCACCGCGCACTATCCGGCCTCCGGGCAGCGGTTCTTCGACCGGCTGCGGTACGCGACGGCTTACCGCGAGACCGTGCAGC
This sequence comes from Streptomyces sp. NPDC060031, assembly GCF_042736805.1. Lineage (NCBI taxonomy): Bacteria > Bacillati > Actinomycetota > Actinomycetes > Kitasatosporales > Streptomycetaceae > Streptomyces > Streptomyces sp. NPDC060031. The sequence continues at coordinate 6,984 of NZ_JBHWVM010000051.1, read as the reverse complement.
TGGCCGAGGCGCCGGTGGCCGAGGGCGGGGTGCTGGCGCGCGGGGACTCGTACGTCCTGGAGGCCCGCAGGCTCTCGCACCCGGTGGAGTCCTTCGGCTACCGGATCACCGAGCCGGACGGGCGCCGGATACTGCCGCAGCTGCTCGCGCGGCACGGGATCAAGGGGCCGGACGTGGGCCGGATCCAGCGCGAGGGGCGGCTGGACGGGGTCACGCTGGAGGAGGTCAGCGAGCCGAAGCCGGGGCAGCGGTTCGCGTTCGTCATGGACACCCGGCTGTGTGACGGCGTGGACGAGCTCGCGGAGGGCTGCGACATGCTAGTGATCGAGTCGACGTTCCTGGACGCGGATGTCCAGCTGGCCACCGATCACGGGCACCTCACCGCGGGGCAGGCCGCGGGGGTGGCACGGGACGGGGGAGTCCGCCACCTCGTGCTGACGCACTTCTCGCAGCGGTACTCCGACCCGTCGGAGTTCGAACGGCAGGCGCGGGCGGCGGGCTTCGAGGGTGAGCTGACGATCGCCTCGGACCTGAGCCGGGTTCCGCTCCCGAAGCGCCCCTGACGTCTGCCCGGCCCCGTGCGTCTGCGGCGCCGTTGCCGGAGGTCAGCCCCCCCGCCCCCGCCCCCCGCGCCTCAGTCGCCGGCGAGGCTGGATGTGGCTGACGTTGCCTTTTGGGAGGCCGGATCATCCGCCGGGCACGTCCGGCGGCGGGTGGCGGGGGACAGGAGGAGGACGCGCAGCGGGCGGGGGCGGAGCGGGAGGTGCGCGATGCGCAGTTCCGGGGAGCCCACGCGGGGCACCGTCGCCGCGCCCGCGGCGAGTACGGCCGCCGCCGCGCCACCGCGCCGCCGTACCGAGCCCGGCACCAGCGGCCGCCCGCCGACGTGCAGTGCGACGGCGGCCATCGGCCCGGCCACGGCCAGCAGCAGCCCGCCCAGCACCAGCCCCATCCCGGGGAAGCCCGCACCCTCCGCGAGCAGGCTCCCGGTGACGGGCCCGCACGCCACCCCGAGCGAGGAAGCGGAGCCGGCCAGCACCGCCCACCGCCCGCGCGCGTCCAGCGCGGCCGCGAGGCCGATGGCGTACGAGAGGACGACGGGGTAGAGCGCGTTCCACAGGATCTCCCCGGTGGCGAAGCCTCCGAGGCCGTGCGCGTGCGAGGACAGCACCACGCAGCCCGCGATGAGCGCCGTGCCCGCCCCGAGGGGCACGGCCCGGCCGAGCCTGGCGCCGAGCGCGGACGCGGCGGTGACCCCGAGCAGGCCCGCGCCGAGCGCCGCCGCGAAGACGATGCCCAGGGTGACCTCGGACAGCCCCGCCTGCTCGGCGCCGATGCGCCCGCTGACGCCCCACAGCGCGTTCTGGGCCAGCGACCACAGCATCAGCGCACCGGCCATCACCACCCCGGCCCGCGGGTGCGGCAGCCGCCCGCCGGCCCGTACGGCGGGCCCGCCGTACGGCGCTCCGCCGCCCGTCGCTCCGCCGAGCCGCCCGGCCGCCGGCCAGACCAGCGCGGCGACCAGCGCGATGGCCGCGAACGGCAGCCGGTGGCCCCCGCCGAGCCGCGGCAGCGTCAGGTACAGCGCCCCGGCGGTGGCCGACACCGAGAGCAGGCCGAGCGCGGAGGCGCGGTGCGGGTCCCGTTGCGCGGCGATCCCGGACGCGGCCACGGCGGTGGCGCTGCCGGAGCCGAAACCCCCGACGACCGCGCCCGCCACGACGAGCGGGAGCACGGTGGTCGCGGCCGCGGTCCCGTAGCCCGCGACGGCGAGCAGCAGCCCGAGCCGGGCCGCCCGGCGGGGCCCGAGGCGCGGGATCCGCGAGGCGAGGGCGAATCCGGCGGCGGCGGAGCCGAGCAGCAGGGCCGAGCCGATCAGCCCGGCCCGGGCGGGGCTCAGCGGGAGGTGCGCGTCCAGGCGGCCGACGACGGTCGGGAGCAGGTACGGGGCGGCGTAACCGGCGGTGAAGAGCGCGACGAGGGGCCAGGCGGCGGGCTGCGCGGAGGTGTGCTTGGACACGGGGATTCCAGGTGGTGCGAGGGTGGTGCGAGGGCGTGTCCGCAAAGTGGTGCCGGGGCGCCCGACGGGCGCCGCGGGGAGAGCGGGGCCCCTGTCTATCAAGCGGCCGGAGTTGCGGAGAAGGGCATTTCAATGGTGATCTGCGTCACACTGGGTTTTGATCCTTGCTCAGGCGGGGATGGCTGCCAGCTTTCCCCCCACCCCTTCTTCGCATGTCCCCTTGCAGAAACGACCCTTCGCCACTTCAATCCGCACACGCACCAAACGGGGAGTACACCGTGACCAGTCGGGACGACCGCAACAGCCCCTCCACCGCCGTCGAGGCAGCGGCCGCCGGGGAGGCCGTGGACCCGCTCGGTCCGCTGCGCGATCCCCAGGAACCGGGCTGCGACGTCTTCCTGACCGGCACGGTCTTCCTCGACATCATCTTCACGGGCCTCGACTCGGCCCCGGTGCGCGGAACCGAGTCCTGGGCGCGCGGCATGGGATCGAGCCCCGGCGGCGTCGCCAACATGGCCACCGCCCTGGCCCGGCTCGGCCTGCGCACCTCGCTGGCCGCCGCCTTCGGGGACGACCACTACGGCGAGTACTGCTGGGACGCGCTCGAACAGGGCGAGGGCATCGACCTCTCGATGTCGCGCACCGTCCCCGGCTGGCACAGCCCGGTCACGGTCTCCATGGCGTACGAGGGCGAGCGCACGATGGTCTCGCACGGCCACGAGGCACCGCCCCCGGCGGGTGCCCTCCCGCAGTGCCCCCCGGCGGCCCGCGCCGCCGTGGCCTCGCTGGGGCCCGGCGGCGGGGAGGAATGGGTCGCGCAGGCCGCGCGGCGCGGCTCGCGGATCTTCGCGGACGTCGGGTGGGACGAGAGCGGGCGCTGGGACCTGGGCGCGCTGGCCGATCTGGAGCACTGCGAGGCCTTCCTGCCGAACGCGGGGGAGGCGATGCGGTACACGCGGACCGAATGCCCGCGGGCCGCGGCCCGGGCGCTGGCCGAGAAGGTGCCGATCGCGGTGGTGACCATGGGCGCGGAGGGCTCGTACGCGGTGGACGGGCGCACGGGGGAGACGGCCGAGGTCCCGGCGATCACGGTGGACGCGCTGGACCCGACCGGCGCGGGTGATGTGTACGTGGCGGGCTTCGTGACCGGCACCCTGGCGGGCTGGCCGCTGGCGGACCGGCTGGCCTTCGCGGGTCTCACCGCGGCCCTGTCGGTGCAGGAGTTCGGCGGCTCCCTGTCGGCCCCCGGCTGGCCGGAGGTGTCCCACTGGTGGCGGGCCGCCCCGGAGGCCCTGCGCGGCCGCTACGCCTTCCTGGACGAGCTGATCCCACGGGGCGCCACCCCGGCGGCGCGCCGCCGGGCGGTCCCGACGATCGGCTTCCGGCACCCGGTGCAGGGCCCGGTGTAGGGCCCGGCGCGGGGCTGTCCGGCGGGGCGGGGGAAAACCCCTCGGGTAAGGCCCGTCGGCGACGTAGGCTTGGTGTTCCGGAGGTCGTCGATCGGCGCGGCCCCTCAGCGGGAGGTATGCGCAGGCCACAGTGCCGGCCCATGACTCAGACACCGACAGCCCACACCCCCGCGCCCGGGCAGGCGCGAGCCCACTTCACCGTCCCGGCCACGCATCCGATGGTGACGGTCCTCGGCTCGGGCGACGCCCTGTTGCGCGTGATCGAGAAGGCCTTCCCGAAGGCCGACATCCATGTTCGGGGCAATCAGGTCAGCGCGATCGGCGGAGCGGCGGAAGTCGCCCTGATCCAGCGCCTGTTCGACGAGATGATGCTGGTGCTCCGCACCGGGCAGCCGATGACGGAGGACGCAGTGGAACGCTCGATCGCCATGCTCAAGTCGAGCCGCGACGGCGAGGGCCCGGACGAGACGCCCGCCGAGGTGCTCACCCAGAACATCCTCTCCAGCCGCGGGCGCACCATCCGCCCCAAGACCCTCAACCAGAAGCGGTACGTCGACGCGATCGACAAGAACACGATCGTCTTCGGCATCGGCCCCGCAGGTACCGGCAAGACCTACCTCGCCATGGCCAAGGCGGTCCAGGCCCTGCAGTCCAAGCAGGTCAGCCGGATCATCCTGACCCGCCCCGCCGTCGAGGCCGGCGAGCGGCTCGGCTTCCTGCCGGGCACGCTCTTCGACAAGATCGACCCGTACCTGCGCCCGCTCTACGACGCACTGCACGACATGATCGACCCGGACTCGATCCCGCGCCTCATGGCGGCGGGCACGATCGAAGTGGCCCCGCTGGCCTACATGCGCGGCCGCACCCTCAATGAGGCGTTCGTCGTCCTCGACGAGGCGCAGAACACGACCGCCGAGCAGATGAAGATGTTCCTGACCCGGCTCGGCTTCGACTCGAAGATCGTGGTCACCGGTGACGTCACGCAGGTCGACCTGCCCGGTGGCGCCAAGAGCGGTCTGCGTCAGGTCCAGGAGATCCTCGAAGGCGTTCCGGACATCCACTTCTCGCGGCTCACGTCCGAGGATGTCGTCCGGCACAAGCTCGTCGGCCGTATCGTCGATGCGTACGAGAAGTACGACGACAGCCAGGCCGACCGGTCCAGCCAGGACAGCCGGCAGGCCCGGAACGGCCACCAGCGGAAGTAGAAGTCAGCGCACCATGTCGATCGACGTCAACAACGAGTCCGGAACCGAGGTCGACGAGCAGGCGATCCTCGACATCGCCCGCTACGCGCTCACCCGAATGCGGATCCACCCGCTCTCCGAGCTGTCCGTCATCGTCGTCGACGAGGCGGCGATGGAGCAGCTCCACATCCAGTGGATGGACCTGCCCGGACCCACCGACGTCATGTCGTTCCCGATGGACGAGCTCCGTCCGCCGGCGAAGGACGACGAGGAGCCCCCGCAGGGGCTCCTCGGTGACATCGTGCTCTGCCCCGAAGTGGCCAAGAAGCAGGGCGAAGAAGCCCCGACGCAGCACTCCATGGACGAGGAGCTCCAGCTCCTGACGGTCCACGGGGTGCTGCACCTGCTCGGCTACGACCACGAGGAGCCGGACGAGAAGGCCGAGATGTTCGGCCTGCAGGCGGCCATCGTCGACGGCTGGCGCGGTGAGCGGGGGATGACCGGCGCCTCGCCCGCCCCGACCGTCTCGTGACCGCCCCCCAACTGATCACCGGCGCGGTCCTGCTGGTGGTGGTGGCCTGGTTCGCGGCGTGCGCCGAGTCCGGGATCGCCCGCATTTCGAGCTTCCGCGCCGAGCAGGCCGTACGGGACGGCCGGCGCGGCAGTGCCAAGCTGCTCCAGGTCGCCGGCGATCCGACGCGCTACCTCAACGTCGCGCTGCTGGTCCGGGTCACCTGCGAGATGGCGGCGGGCGTGCTCGTCACGTACGTCTGCCTCGACGAGTTCGGCGAGAACTGGACCGCGCTGATCGTGGCCATCGCCGTGATGGTGCTGGTCTCCTTCGTCGCCGTAGGCGTGTCCCCGCGCACGATCGGCCGCCAGCACCCGCTCAACACCGCGACGGCGGCCGCGTACGTACTCGTACCGCTGGACCGGATCATGGGCCCCGTCCCGCAGCTGCTGATCCTCATCGGCAACGCGCTCACGCCCGGCAAGGGCTTCCGCAAGGGGCCGTTCGCCTCCGAGGCCGAGCTGCGCGCGATGGTGGACCTGGCGGAGAAGGAATCGCTGATCGAGGACGACGAGCGCCGGATGGTGCACCAGGTCTTCGAACTCGGCGACACCCTCGTGCGCGAGGTGATGGTGCCGCGCACGGACCTGATCTGCATCGAGCGGTACAAGACGGTCCGTCAGGCGACCACGCTCGCCCTGCGGTCGGGCTTCTCGCGGATACCGGTGACCGGGGAGAACGAGGACGACATCGTCGGGATCGTCTACCTGAAGGACCTGGTCCGCAAGACCCACATCAGCCGGGAGGCGGAGTCCGACCTGGTCTCCACGGTCATGCGGCCGGCGGTCTTCGTTCCGGACACCAAGAACGCGGGCGACCTGCTGCGCGAGATGCAGTCGGTACGCAACCACGTGGCCGTCGTCATCGACGAGTACGGCGGCACCGCGGGCATCGTCACCATCGAGGACATCCTGGAGGAGATCGTCGGCGAGATCACCGACGAGTACGACCGGGAGCTGCCGCCGGTGGAGGACCTCGGGGCGAACCGCTACCGGGTCACGGCGCGCCTGGACATCACCGACCTCGGAGAGCTGTTCAAGGTCGAGGCCTTCGACGACGAGGACGTGGAGACGGTCGGCGGGCTGCTGGCGAAGGCACTGGGCCGGGTGCCGATCGCGGGCGCCTCGACGGTGGTGGAGCTGCCGGACGGGCGTCCGCTGCGGCTGACCGCCGAGTCCCCGGCGGGACGGCGGAACAAGATCGTGACCGTGCTCGTCGAGCCGGTGGTCCCGGCTGCGGGCGAGGGCGAGGAGGACGAGTGACCCCGGAACGGCTCCGGGCGCTCTGCCTGGACTTCAACGCGGCGGTGGAGGAGTTCCCCTTCACGCCCGAGATCTCGGTGTTCAAGGTGCTGGGGAAGGTGTTCGCGCTGTCGGCGCTGGACGGGGAGCCGCTCAAGGCCAACCTCAAGTGCGATCCGGAGCAGGCGGTTCGGCTGCGCCAGGAACACGAGGCGATCGTGCCGGGCTGGCACATGAACAAGCGGCACTGGAACACGGTGACGGTCGGCGGCCCCGGAGCCCTGCCGGACGCACTGGTGCGGGAGCTGGTGGAGGACTCGTACGACCTGGTGGTCGCGGGTCTGCCGCGGGCGCAGCGGCTGCGGCTGGACCGCGCGTGAGCCGTGGCCTCGGATGAAGCCCCCGCGCGGGATTCCCCGGGTCCAAGGTCACTGATCCCGAGGACTTTCGGACCGGCGGTTTCGCCTTGGACGGCACTTAGGTTGGGCATTGCACCGCCAAGATCCAGGGGGACCGGCGGACGGAGGGGAGAGCGCGTCGGCGGGGCCGTTGTAGGCCC
>NZ_JBHWVM010000050.1:0-53268 GCF_042736805.1 Streptomyces sp. NPDC060031 | reverse complement strand
CTCGCCGCGTTGTCGGACCACGCAAGTACGTCCAGTACGAGCCGTGGCCCTCCGCCTTGCGACGCACCGCACCGGACGCCGCGAACCGGCAAACCCCTCCGGCCAGAGCACTAGGGAGTGCGCCGGTCCGCATCCCGTCGCGCGGGGCCGGGGAAGGCAGGGCGGCGTCGCCCCGGCGGGGTCAGCGGCGGCGGGTGGTGACCGTCTTCTCCACCGCGAACAGTTCCTCCTCGACGTGGTCCAGCGCGAGCCGCAGCGCGCCCGTCGCCACCGCCGCCTCGCCGAGCAGGGAGAGCGCCACCCGCGGGGGGCGGAGGCAGTAGCGTTCCAGCTCCCGGCGCAGTGGATCCAGGACCCCGTCCAGACCGGCGGCCCAACCGCCGACCACCACCAGCTCCGGATCCATGGCCAGCACCAGCGCCGCGACGTCGTGCACCAGCCGCTGGACGAACCGCTGCATCGCGGCCACCGCCCGCTCGTCGCCCCGCTTGGCCATCGCGAAGACCCCGGCGACGGCCTGCTCGTCCAGCGGATGCAACGGCTCACCGGTGGTCGACAGCAGCTTCTCCGGCGTCACCTCGCGACCCAGCAGGTGCAGCGCCCCGATCTCGCCGGCCGCTCCGCCGAAGCCACGGTGCAGCCGGCCGCCGATCAGGGAGCCCGCGCCGGGACTCAGTCCGGCCATCACGAACACCATGTCGTCGGTGTCCTGCGCGGCCCCCTTCCAGTGCTCGGCGACCGCCGCCGCATTGGCGTCGTTCTCCACCTGCACCGGGCAGCGGAACGAGCGCCGCAGCCGCTCCCCGAGCGGCAGCCCCGTCCAGCCGGGCAGCGCCGTGCCGAGCCGTACGGTGCCGTCGGCCTCGACGATCCCGGGGCTGCCCACGCCGACGGCCCGCAGGGAGTCCCGCGGTACCCCGGCCCGGCGCAACAGGTCGGCGACAGCCGTACGCACCCGCTCCAGCCGCTCATCGGCGGACGCCGTCTCGGCCACGTCCTTGGTGCCGGCGCCGATCACCCGTCCGTCCAGCCCGGACAGCAGTACGGCGATCCGGTGGGAGCCGATCTCCACGCCGAGCAGGTGTCCCGCCTCGGCCCGGAACCGGAACCGCCGGGCCGGCCGCCCCTGTCGCCGCGCGCCTCCCTCGGCGTCGGCCTCGACGGCGAGGCCCGTCCCCATCAGCCCCTCCACGACCCCTTCGACGGTCGGCCGGGAGAGTCCGGTCAGCCGGGTGAGGTCGGTGAGGGTCGGCGATTGGGCCGCGCGCAGTGCCCGGAGCACCACCGCCGAATTGATCCGCCGGAGCAGAGAGGGGTCCCCGCCGGTCAGCTGCCCCAACGTGTGTCCTCCCAGCTAGCGAGCCGTGTCAGCCGGATCGTACTGCGCACCCGGTCCGGCGGCGAGATCCAGCCCCCCATTGACCGGAATCAACCCTTCCTCTCCGTGTCGTGGCCGCTCAGGCCGGGGCGACGAAACCCGACTCGTACGCGGTGATCACCGCCTGGGTCCGGTCCCGCGCCCCCAGCTTTCCCAGAATCGCGCTCACGTGGGACTTCACGGTCTCCGTACCGACGATCAGCTCGCGGGCGATCTCCACATTGGTCAGCCCCCGGGACATCAGCCGCAGCACGCCTTCCTCCCGCTCGGTCAGCGCCGCCCGCTCCAGCACCGTCCGGGCCTGCCGGTTTCCGTACTCCGCGGCCAGGGCCCGCACCGCTGCGGGGAACAGCAGGGTCTCCCCCTCCGCCACCAGCCGTACCGCGTGCACGATCTCCGACGGCCGGGCCCTTTTCAGCAGGAACCCGTCCGCCCCGGCCCGCAGCGCCTGATAGACGTACTCGTCGTTCTCGAAGGTGGTGACCACGAGGATCTTCGGCGGGGAGTCCACGGACCGCAGGACGGCCCGGGTCGCCTCGATCCCGTCGAGCAGCGGCATCCGGACGTCCATGGCCACGACGTCCGGGCGCAGCTGCCGCACGAGTGGGACCACGGAGGCGCCGTCGGCAGCCTCGCCCACCACCTCGATGTCGGGCTGGGCCTCCAGGACGGCGCGCAGACCCGCGCGGACCAGGGGTTCGTCGTCGACGAGCAGTACGGTAACCGGCATCCGGTCAGCGTATGCGCTCCAGCGGGAGCCGCGCGCGCACCCTCCAACTGCCCTCGTACGGCCCGGTCTCGGCCTGCCCTCCCAGCAGCGCGGCCCGCTCCCGCATCCCGCGCAGTCCGCTTCCGCTGCCCGCCATGAGGGTGGGCCGCTGCGGCAACGGATTCGTCACCTCCAGGTCGAGTCGGTCGGCGGCCACCCCGATCCGGACCCGGACCGGCACGGGGCCGCAGTGCCGCAGCACATTGGTCAGAGCCTCCTGCAGGATGCGGTACCCCTCCCGGGTGACGGGGCCCGGCAACTTCTCCAGCGGGCCGGTCAGTTCCACGTCCACCGCCGAGCCGGAGGCGCGCGCCGAGTTCAGCAGTCGGTCCGCCTCCGCCAGCGTCGGCCGCTGCGACGGCGATTGCGCCGACTCCCGCAGCACCAGCAGCACCCGCTCCAGATCCTCCAGCGCGGCGCGGCCGGTCTCCTCGATGGCTTCGAGGGCCCGGTCCGTGAACTCGGGATCGCCGGCCGCCCGCGCGGCCCCCGCCTGGACGACCGCCACGGTCAGGGCATGACCGATTGAGTCGTGCAGCTCCCGCGCGATCCGGGTCCGCTCCAGCAACTGCTCGGTGCGAGCCTCGAGTGCGGTGAGCCGCTCGGCCGCGGAAGGTCCGAGCAGTTTGCGGGCGACCGCGGTGATCATCTCGCCGAGCAGGACCACGCAGACCATGAGGAGGAGCAAGGGCACCGGGGCGAGCAGCACGGCGGCCCAGCGCGGGGGAGTGAACGGCAGCAGGGCATCCGAGGCCAGCGAGTACCCCAGCGCAGTCTGGATCAACTCGACGGTCAGCATCGGCAGCCACACGGTCGGGAACATCGCGATGAGAGCGACGGCCATCCGTATTTCCAGCCACAGGACCGTCCGCCAGCGGTCGCTCCACCGCGCTGACGGGACGGTGCTTATGGTGCTCGCGGCCGAACCGCGATCGTAGGGCGTGAGGAGCAACTGGGCCTGCAGCCCCTCCGCCAGCCGCATCCAGGGCAGCAGCCCGAACGGCAGGACGATCAGCAACGGCGCCCACGGGGCTTCGGGCTCTATGAACAACCATATGGCCAGCAACAGGACGGGCACACACAGGTGCAACCAGCGCGAGTAGGTCACTGATTGGAGCGGAGCACGGAGCAGTCGGCACATGCACCCATCGTGACATCGCGCAGCTCAAGGGCGTCTCCCCCACGTGGGGGAGACGAGACCCTCGCATGGGGGAGGAAGAGGGGTGGGGTCGGCGGCGAATCTTGAGACATGAACAGCATCGAGATCCGAGAACTGACCAAGGAATACGGCCGCACCCGGGCCCTGGACCACCTGACCTTCGACGTACTGCCCGGCCGGGTCACCGGTTTCCTCGGGCCCAACGGCGCCGGCAAGTCCACCACGATGCGCCTGCTGCTGGGGCTGGACCGGATCACCTCCGGGACGGCCACCATCGGGGGCCTGCGGTTCACCGACTTCTCGGACCCGCTGCGCCGCGTCGGCGCGCTCCTGGACGCGCAGGCCGCCCACGGCGGGAGGAGTGCCCGGGACCACCTGCGCTTCCTCGCCGCCGGCAACCGCATCCCGATGAGCCGGGTGGAGGAAGTGCTGGAGCAGGCCGGGATCGCCTCGGCCGCGAAGCGGCGGATCAAGTCCTTCTCACTCGGCATGCGCCAGCGCCTGGGCATAGCCGCCGCCTTGCTCGGCGACCCCGGGGTGCTGCTGCTGGACGAGCCGACCAACGGCCTCGACCCCGAGGGCGTCATCTGGATCCGGGAGCTGATGCGCGGCCTCGCCGCCGAGGGGCGCACGGTCCTCGTCTCCAGCCACCTGATGTCGGAGACGGCCACGCTCGCGGACCACCTGGTCGTGCTCGGGCAGGGCAGGCTGTTGGCCGACACCTCGATGGAGGAGTTCATAGACGCCCGCAGCGCCCCGCGGGCGCGGTTGCGCACCTCGGAACCGGCCCGGTTGCGGGAGGCCCTCGCCCGGGAGGGCTTCGACCTGGTCGATGCCGATGCCGGGCGCTGGACCGTGGACGGCATACGGGCCGATCAACTCGGAGCCATTGCCGCCCGGGAGGGCATTCCCATGCTGGAACTCGCCGACGAGCGGGCCTCGCTGGAGCAGGCCTACCTCGACCTCACGGCCGGCCATGCGCAGTTCACTGCCACCCGCTGACCTTTCACCCACCTTCAAGGAGGCTTCGCCATGAGCGCCGCTCTGCCCACCGTCCCCGTCATGCACTCGGAATGGATCAAGATACGGTCCCTCCGTGGCACCTTCGGGGCGCTGATATCCCTCTTCGCCGCCACCGTCGGGATCCAGGTGCTGACGGCCGCGGCGCTAGGCCGGGCCGAAGCCGGCAGCATGGGTGACGATCCGCTCCTCGCGGCCTTCTACAGCATCAACTTCGGGCAGATCGCCGCCTTCGCCTTCGGAGCGAGCGCATTGTCCGCCGAGTTCCACAACGGCGCCCTGCGCACATCGCTGGTCGCGGTGCCGAACCGCACCCGCTTCTACCTGTCGAAGATTGCGATGGTGGGCGGACTCGCCTTTGTGGTGGGCCAGGTCACCGGGTTCCTCACCTTCGTGGCGGGTCAGGCGTTCATGGGCCGGTACGCCCTCGGTCTGGGTGACCCCGGCAGCCTTCGCGCCATCTTCGGAAGTGGGGTCTACCTGACGCTGATGGCCTTGCTCGCGGCGGGGCTGACGGCGGTGCTGCGCAGTGCGACAGTCGTCCTGAGCCTGCTCATACCCCTGGTGTTGATGGTCTCGTTCGTCGTCGGTGCGGCTGCCGAGGGTGCGGCCGAGTACCTGCCGGACCGGGCCGGGCAGATGGCGATGCGGTTGGAGTCGCAGGGCGCCCTCGGCCCTTGGAGCGGCCTTGGGGTCCTGGCGCTGTGGGCGGCGGTCGCGCTGATCGGCGGCTGGCTGGCGGTGCGCCGGCGGGACGCGTGACGCCCGGCCAGTTGTCAGTGCCCCCCGTGATACTGACGGTATGACCACGGCAGAGCATCTCGACACGATCGACCGGCTGCGGACGCGAGATTTCCCGGATGTCCGAGCCAGGTCCGAAGTGGGTACCAGCGGCCCCGGATACCACCTCGCGGAACTGGGCGGGAGCCGCTGGTACGGGGACGAGGACGCGGGGGGCCGGGTGGCGCAGGAGGAGCAGGTCGCCGCCGAGTGCGAGGCTCTGGCCCAGCGGCTGGCGGAGCGCTGGGGGGACCCGGATGTGTTCACCCTGGCGAGCCTGCGGCTGCGGGTGGACGGGGAGGACGGGGAGGAGGTGGCGGAGCCTTGGCGGGAGATCGGCGACACCACCGAGTGCCTCCACCTCTGGCGGGCCGGGGGCCGGTGGGTCGCGGTCTACGAGTCCCGCTGGGGGGCCGACCACTCACCGCAGCTGATGGCCGCGGTCACCGTGATCGACCCGCCCTAAGGAGTCCGGGCAGGCGCCTCGTCGGCTGTGGGGTCCGCGGCCGCGCGCAGGCGGGCGTACTCCTGGGCCATGGACTCCGCTGTCCAGTGGGCGTTGAGGCCGCTGGGGTTGGGGAGGGCCCAGATGCGGGTGGAGCCGATGGTTCGATCCTGGGGGCCGATCTGGGCCCTTCGCTCGCCGAAGGCGGTCCGGTAGGCGGTCACTCCGACCACGGCCAGCCAGCGGGGGCGCAGCAGTTCCACCTTGGCCGTCAGGATGCGGCCGCCCTCCCGGAACTCCTCGGCACTCAACTCGTCGGCGCGGGCCGTGGCGCGGGCGACGACGTTGGTGATGCCGAGGCGGTAGGTCAGCAGTTCCTCCTGCTCGGCGGGGGCCAGCCGGCGCGGGGTGAAACCGGACAGGTGCAGGACGGGCCAGAAGCGATTGCCGGGGCGGGCGAAATGGTGGCCCGTCGCGGCGGAGAGGAGCCCCGGGTTGATTCCGCAGAAGAGCACACGCAGACCGCCCGCGACCACGTCCGGGAGGACGCGGTCACGGGCGGCGTTCAGCTCGTCGGGGGTCAGAGGATCGACCCCGGCGTGTACCCGGCAGCCTCCGGGTGCTGCTTGGCGATCGCCTCGATGCGGGAGACCACCGCCGCCACCTGGTCGCTCGCGGCGCCGGTGAAGGACAGCTTGTCGGCCATCAGCGCGTCGAGCTGGGCACGGTCCAGCGGCATCCGCTCGTCGGCGGCCAGCTTGTCCAGCAGCTCGTTGCGCTCGGCGCCCTGCTCGCGCATGGCGAGCGCGGAGGCCACCGCGTGCTCCTTGATGACCTCGTGGGCGGTCTCGCGGCCGACCCCGGCCCGCACCGCGCCCATCAGGACCTTGGTGGTGGCGAGGAAGGGGAGGTAGCGGTCCAGCTCGCGGGCCACGACGGCGGGGAAGGCGCCGAACTCGTCGAGGACCGTCAGGAAGGTCTCCATCAGGCCGTCGAGCGCGAAGAACGCGTCGGGCAGGGCCACCCGGCGGACCACGGAGCAGGAGACGTCGCCCTCGTTCCACTGGTCGCCGGCCAGCTCGCCGGTCATCGAGGCGTAGCCGCGCAGGATGACCATGAGGCCGTTCACGCGCTCGCAGGAGCGGGTGTTCATCTTGTGCGGCATCGCGGAGGAGCCGACCTGGCCGGGCTTGAAGCCCTCGGTGACCAGTTCGTGGCCGGCCATCAGGCGGATCGTCTTGGCGATCGAGGACGGTGCGGCGGCCAGCTGCACCAGGGCGGTGACCACGTCGTAGTCGAGCGAGCGCGGGTAGACCTGGCCGACCGAGGTGAAGGCCTCTGCGAAGCCGAGGTGGGTGGCGATGCGCTGCTCCAGGTCGGCGAGCTTGGCGGAGTCCCCGCCGAGCAGGTCGAGCATGTCCTGGGCGGTGCCGACGGGGCCCTTGATCCCGCGCAGCGGGTAGCGGCCGAGCAGGTCCTCCAGGCGGCCGTAGGCGACCAGCAGCTCGTCGGCCGCGGTGGCGAAGCGCTTGCCCAGGGTGGTCGCCTGCGCGGCGACGTTGTGGGAGCGGCCGGCCATGACCAGTTCGGCGTGCTCGCCGGCCAGCTTGCCGAGGCGGGCGAGGACGGCAACCGTGCGGTCGCGGACCAGTTCCAGCGACAGCCGGATCTGGAGCTGCTCGACGTTCTCGGTCAGGTCGCGCGAGGTCATGCCCTTGTGGACGTGCTCGTGGCCGGCGAGGTCGTTGAACTCCTCGATGCGGGCCTTCACGTCGTGCCGGGTGACCTTCTCGCGCTCGGCGATGGAGGCGAGGTCGACGGTCTCGAGGACGCGCTCGTAGTCGGCGAGAGCCTCGTCGGGGACCTCGATACCGAGGTCCTTCTGGGCGCGCAGGACGGCGAGCCACAGCCGCCGCTCCAGCGTCACCTTGTACTCGGGGGACCACAGGACGGCGAGCTCCGCGGAGGCGTAGCGGCCGGCCAGGACATTGGGGATGCGGGGCTTGGCTGTCACGTGTAGGGATTCTACTTGGGCTCCCGCTGTGTGTTTACGCAGGTAGGGACCCCGCCTCGGATTGTGCCTTGCTACGAGAGCCGCTCGCTCGCCGAAGCCTCGTACGGCAGCAGCTCGGGGCGCTTGGCCGGGAGGCCGTCCCCGGAGGAGCGGCCCGTGAGCCGGCGGCCGATCCAGGGGAGCAGGTGCTGTCGCGCGAAACTCAGGTCCTGGGATCGGCGCACGGTCCAGCCCGGCGGGAGCGAGGGCGGGAGTTCGGTGCGCCAGTCCTCCTGCGACGGCAGGCCCAGCGTCTGCCAGACGGCCTCCGCGACCCGGCGGTGGCCCTCGGCCGTCAGGTGCAGCCGGTCCACGTCCCACATCCGCGGATCCCCGAGGACGGCGGGCCCGTACAGGTCCACCACGAGCGCGCCGTGCCGCTCGGCGAGCTCCTCGATGATGACGAAGAGCTCCTCCATGCGCGGGCGGAAGCGCTCCATCACCGGCCCGTTGCGACCCGGGGACCGCATCAGGACCAGCGTCTTGCAGGAGGGGGCGAGCAGCTCCACCGCCTCCTCCAGGTGCCCGCGCACCCGGCCCATGTCGACCTTGGGCCGAAGCGCGTCGTTCAGCCCGCCCACCAGGGTCACCACGTCGGCGCCCATCGCGGCGGCCGCCGGGGCCTGGTCCGCGGCGATCTGGCCGATCAGCTTCCCGCGCACGGCGAGGTTGGCGTAGCGGAAGGCGGGCTCGCGCGCCGCGAGGCGGGCGGCCAGCAGATCGGCCCAGCCCCGGTAGGAGCCGTCCGGGAGCAGGTCGGACATCCCCTCGGTGAAGGAGTCGCCGACCGCGACAAAACTGGTGTAAGACGCATTCATCTCCATGGCGGAGCGATGCTACCGCGCGGTACCCCGGCCCCGCAGGGCCGGGGACCACACGTACAAGTGGATCTCCGTGCGGATCACTGCGCGGAAGCCGGCCTGTCGAACAGCTCGCGCAGCACGTCCTCCATCGTGACCAGGCCCGTCATGGTGCCATCGGCTCCGAGCACCGCAGCCAGGTGCGTACGGCTGCGCCGCATCGCGGTCAGTACGTCGTCCAGCGGGGTCTGCGCCCGTACCTGGGCGATCGGCCGCAGCGCGGCGACCGGGAAGGGCTCGTCCCGCTCCGTCACGTCCAGGACGTCCTTGACGTGCAGGTAGCCGAGGATGCCGTGCTGAGCGTCGACCACCGGGAAGCGGGAGTACCCGGACTCGGCCGACAGCCGCTCCAGACCGGCGGGCGTGATGCCTTCCCGGGCCGACACCACCCCGTCCGCGGGCAGCACCACATCGGTGACCGGCCTGCGCCCCAGCTCCAGGGCGTCGTACAGCCGCTCGCTCGCCCGTCCGTCGATGAGCCCCGCGTCGCTCGAGTCCTTCACGATCCGCGCCAGCTCGTCGTCGGTGAACGTCGCCGCGACCTCGTCCTTCACGTCCACCCGCAGCAGCCGCAGCAGGGCATTGGCGAAGGCGTTGATCGCGAAGATCACCGGCCGCAGCGCCCGGGTGAGGGTCACCAGCGGCGGACCGAGCAGCAGCGCGGTACGCACCGGCTCGGCCAGCGCCACGTTCTTCGGCACCATCTCGCCGAACAGCATGTGCAGGTACGTCGCCAGGGCCAGCGCGACCACGAAGGAGATCGCGTGCGTCAGGCCGTCCGGCACCCCGACGAGGTCGAACAGCGGCGCCAGCAGGTGCGCGATGGCCGGCTCCGCGACCACACCGAGCACCAGGGTGCACAGCGTGATGCCCAACTGCGCCGCCGCCATCAGCGCCGACACGTGCTCCAGCCCCCACAGCACCGCGCGGGCCCGCCGGTCGCCCTGCTCGGCGTACGGCTCGATCTGGCTGCGCCGGACCGAGATCAGCGCGAACTCCGCGCCGACGAAGAAGGCGTTGACGACCAGGGTCGCCAAGCCGATCAGCAACTGGACCGCAATCATCGGACCCCCTTCGTACGCTCGTCACCCTGGTCGGCCGCGGGCACGTGCAACAGCACCCGCGCGGCTCGCCGCCCGCTCGCGTCCACCACGTCCAGGCGCCAGCCGTCCAGCTCGAGGCTGTCGCCGACGACCGGGATCCGGCCCAGCTCGGTCGCTATCAGACCGGCCAGCGTCTCGTACGGGCCGTCCGGCACCCGCAGCCCGATCCGCTGCAGCTGGTCGGTGCGGGCGGAGCCGTCGGCGGAGAAGAGCGTGCGCCCGGTGTCGTCCTCGCCGGCCGGGTCCAGGTCGGAGGTCTCGTGCGGGTCGTGCTCGTCGCGTACCTCGCCGACGACCTCCTCGACGATGTCCTCCAGCGTGGCCACGCCCGCCGTGCCGCCGTACTCGTCGATGACCACGGCCATAGTCTGCTTGCCGGACAGCCGGTCCAGCAGCCGGTCCACGGTCAGCGACTCCGGTACGAGGAGCGGCTCGCGCAGCAGCGAGGACACCGGGTGGTGGTGCCGTTCCTCGGCGGGCAGCGCCAGTACGTCCTTGATGTGGACGGTGCCGACGACGGTGTCGAGGTTGCCCCGGTAGACGGGGAAGCGCGACAGGCCGGTGGCCAGCGTCGCGTTCGCCACGTCCTCGGCGGTGGTCTGCAGGTCGAGGGCGGTGACCTGGACGCGCGGGGTCATGACGTTCTCGGCGGTCAGGTCGGCGAGGTTCAGGGTCCGCACGAACAGCTCGGCGGTGTCCTTCTCCAGTGCGCCGGCCTTCGCGGAGTGCCGGGCCAGCGCCACCAGCTCCTGCGGGGTGCGCGCGGAGGCGAGCTCCTCGGCGGGCTCCATGCCGAGCCGCCGCACCATGTGGTTGGCGGTGGTGTTGAGGTGGCCGATCAGCGGCCCGAAGGCCCGGCTGAAGACCCGCTGCATCGTGGCCACGCGCTTGGCGACGGCCAGCGGGGAGGAGATCGCCCAGTTCTTGGGCACCAGCTCGCCCACGACCATCAGGACGACGGTCGACAGGGCGGTGCCCAGGACCAGGGCGGTGGAGGAAGCGGCGCCCGAGGACAGCCCCATGGCCTCGAAGGGGCCCTTGAGGAGAGCCGCGATCGAGGGCTTGGAGAGCATGCCGATGACCAGGCCGGTCACGGTGATGCCGAGCTGGGCGCCGGAAAGCTGGAAGGTGAGGGTGCGGACGGCGGCCAGGGCGCTGTCGGCCCCGCGCTCGCCGCGTTCGACGGCCCGCTCCAACTCGCTGCGCTCGATGGTGGTCAGCGAGAACTCGGCCGCGACGAAGGCCCCGCAGGCAAGGCAGAGCAGCAGCGCCACGACGAGGAGGAGCACTTCGGTCATCGGTCGATCACCTCCGTCCCATGATCGGCCAGGAGGAGGGGTGTCGCGCGATGTCGTGGACTGGGAGTCTCGCCCATGGGCGGACGCTCACACCTTTCATTCGAGTCGTGTTCGAGGGGACGATTCCCCCATGGTAAAGGAAGGGCAAAGCGGCCGGATAATTCTTTTGGCGGACCCCCCGGGCCGTGGTGGGATCCCGGTATGACTGATCTTCATATCGGCCCCGCTTCGGAGTCCGACCTCGCCGCCGTCCTCGCGTTCTGGAAAGCGGCCGCCGAGGGCACGAGTATCAGCGACGACCTCGACGGCGTCGAGCGCCTCCACGCCCGCGACCCGCAGGCCCTGCTGCTCGCGCGCCGCGACGGCGAACTCGTCGGCACGGTCATCGCGGGCTTCGACGGCTGGCGCTGCCACCTGTACCGGCTCGCCGTGCACCCCGAGCGCCGCAGGCAGGGGATCGGATCGGCGCTGCTCGCGGCCGCCGAGGAGCGGTTCGTGGCGCTCGGCGGGCGGCGTGCGGACGCCATGGTGCTCGTACGCAACGAGAACGCGCACGGGGCCTGGAACGCGGCCGGCTACCGCTCCCAGGACCAGTGGACGCGCTGGGTGAAGCCGCTGAACGGGTGATCCGGGCGGCGGTGGCCCTCGCCGTCACTCGCTGCGCAGGGCGCCCGGAGTACGGCCTCAGCCCTCGGGGGAGTCGGCCGCGGGGGCGCCGGCCGTGTCGACGGTGGGGGAGGACAGGCGGCGCATCCGTTCCAGCACCGCTTCCGCCGTGGGGTCCGGCATGCGGTCGACGATCCGGCCGTCCGCGAGGAAGAGCACCAGGTCCGCACGGCCGGCGGCTCCGGGGTCGTGGGTGACCATCACGACCGTCTGGCCGAGGGAGTCCACCGCCGTGCGCAGGAGGTCGAGGACTTCGGCGCCGGAGCGGGAGTCGAGGTTGCCTGTGGGCTCGTCCGCGAAGATCAGCTCGGGCCGGGAGGCGAGCGCCCGGGCGCAGGCCACGCGCTGCTGCTGACCGCCCGAGAGCTGGCCCGGGCGGTGGTGGAGGCGGTCGTGCAGGCCCAGGGTGTCGATGACGCGGTCCAGCCACTCCTGATCGGGGCGGCGGCCGGCGATGTCCATCGGCAGCGTGATGTTCTCGGCGGCGGTCAGGGTCGGCAGGAGGTTGAACGACTGGAACACGAAGCCGACCCGGTCGCGCCGCAGCCGGGTCAGCCGGCGGTCGGGCAGGCCGGTGATCTCGGTCTCCCCGAGCCAGACCTGGCCGCCGGAGACGGTGTCCAGCCCGGCCAGACAGTGCATCAGCGTGGACTTGCCGGAGCCGGAGGGACCCATCACCGCCGTGAACCGGCCGCGGGCGATGTCCACGTCGACCGCGTCGAGCGCGAGTACGCAGGTCTCACCGCTGCCGTACGCCTTGGTCAGGGCGCGGGCCCGGGCGGCCGTCGGCCCTGGCACCGTCCGGGTCGTTTCCGTGGGCTGGTTACGGACCACTTGCTCTCCCCCGGGTAGGCAATCGCCTTGTCGGGGGCGAGAGTAGGCGTGGAACCACGGCTTCGGAATGGCTCACGCGGGCGAGCGACGGGCCGAGCCGATGACGCAGTACGAGGTCGGCAGCGCCGGCCCGCGGGCGGGCAGCCGGAACCCGCGCCGCGAGACGATCCGGAACCCGGCTGCCTCGATCGCCGCGACGGGGTCGCGGGAGGTGTGGCACCCGCCGAAGAGGTGGGGCCAGACCGTACGGTCCAACGCCCGCTGGACGGCGGCCATGCCGGGGCCGGGAGCCAGCCCGTGCTCGAAGAACCGCAGTTCGGCGTCGGGGCGCAGCACCCGGTGCAGCTCCGCGAGGGAGCGGTGCAGGTCCCGTACGGTGCACAGCACCAGGCAGGCGACGGCGGCATCGAAGGCCTCGCTCTTGACCGGCAGGGCCTCGGCGGCGCCGGGCACGACGTCGACCGGGACCTCGGCGCGCTGGGCCGCCTCGACCGCGAGACGGCGCAGGGTGCGCTCGGGCTCCACGGCGACGACCTCGGAGACGGCACGGGGGTAGTGGGCGAAGTTGAGGCCGTTGCCGGCGCCGATCTCGATGACGCGGCCGCTCACCCCGTGCAGGAGCTCCCGGCGCAGTTCGGCGATTCCGCCCCGGATGTCGGCCTGGACGCTGGCGCGGGCGTAGAAGCGGGCGAAGAGCGGATGGCGGACGGGATCGTCGGCCGACGGGCCGGGTGCGCGTTTGCTCTGCTTCGCCATGACGTACCTCCGGGGCGGGCGGACGCGTACCGTCAGTCTCCCCCGGATCGCGGACGCCATCCCCCCGGGCGCCGAACGGGCCCGGAGGGGACGGCGGACAGCCCTACGCCGGCCAGGCCGTCAGGAACGACTCCGGCGACCAGGTGCCCGACAGGGCCGGGGCCAGCCAGCCGGGGGAGGCCCGGCGGAACGCCTCGGGGTCCAGGGTGCCCGCGCCCTGCGGGACCGCGCCCAGGAGCGGGAGCCCCGAGACCGCGGGCAGGCCGGCCAGGTTGCAGCGCGCGGCCAGGTCCGGCTGCCGCGGCCAACTGCCGATGACCACGCCCAGGGCGGTCAGCTGCCGGGCGCGCAGGGCCTCGGCCGTGAGCTCCGTCGAGTTGAGGGTGCCCAGGCCCGCCTGTGTGACGACCAGCGTCGGCGCGCCGAGCAGCCGGGCCGCGTCGGCCAGGGTGTGCCCCGACTCGTCGAAGCGCACCAGGAGTCCGCCCGCGCCCTCCACCAGTACCAGGTCGTGGTCGGCGGACAGCCGCTCGGCCGCCCGCGCGATCTCGGCCGGGGAGACCGTGGCCAGACCCGCGCGGCGGGCCGCGGTGTCGGGGGCCAAGGGCTCGGGGTAGCGGACCAGTTCCACCGCGGTGACGGCCGGTCCGGCCAGGCGGACGGCCTCCGCCGCGTCACCCGGCTCGTGCGGAGCCACGCCCGTCTGGGCGGGCTTGAGGACCGCGACCGAGCGGCCGGCGGCCAGTGCGGCCGCCGCGATGGCGGAAGTGACCACCGTCTTGCCGATTTCCGTGCCCGTACCGGAGACGATCACCACGGACATGTCAGACCTCCCGGGCCGCGGCGACGACCGCGCGGCAGATGCGCGCGACATCGGCGTCACCCGTGACGAACGGCGGCATGGTGTAGATCAGGTCCCGGAACGGGCGCAGCCAGACGCCCTCCCCGACGGCCGCCCGGGTCGCGCGCGCCATGTCGAGGGGGTGGTCGAGCTGGACGACGCCGATGGCGCCGAGGACGCGGACGTCCTTGACCCCGGGGAGCGCGGCGGCCGGGGCGAGGCCCTCGTGCAGGCCCGCCTCGATGCGCTTGATCTCACGCGCCCAGTCCTGGTTCAGGAGCAGGTCGATCGAGGCCAGCGCCACCGCCGTCGCGAGCGGGTTGCCCATGAAGGTGGGCCCGTGCGCCAGCACCGGTACCTCGCCGTGCGAGATGCCGTCGGCCACCCGGCTCGTGCACAGCGTGGCCGCCAGCGTCAGGTAGCCGCCGGTCAGCGACTTGCCCAGGCACATCACGTCCGGGGTGATCCCGGCGTGGTCCGCCGCGAACAGGGCGCCGGTGCGGCCGAAGCCCGTCGCGATCTCGTCCAGGATGAGCAGGACGTCGTACTCGTCGCACAGTTCCCGGAGCACCCGCAGGTAGTCCGGGCTGTGGAAGCGCATGCCGCCCGCGCCCTGGACCACCGGCTCCACGATCACCGCGGCGAGCTCGTCCGCGTGCTCGGCGATCACGGCACGCAGGTGGTCGGCGTACGCCGGGTCCACGGGCGAGTCGAAGGTGCCGGGCGGCGCGTCCGCGAAGACCTGCCGGGGCAGATGACCCTGCCACAGCTCGTGCATCCCGCCCTCGGGGTCGCAGACGGCCATCGGCTGCCAGGTGTCCCCGTGGTAGCCGCCGCGCCAGGTCATCAGCCGGGTCTTGCCGGTGCGCCCCACCGAGCGCCAGTACTGGAGGCACATCTTCACGGCGACCTCGACGGCCACCGAGCCCGAGTCGGAGAGGAAGACGTGCTCCAGCCCGGCCGGGGTGATCTCGACCAGCCGGGCGGCCAGCCGGATGGCGGGCTCGTGGGTGAGCCCGCCGAACATGACGTGCGACATGCGGCCGAGCTGGTCGCTCGCGGCCTCGTTGAGCGCCGGGTGGTTGTAGCCGTGGATCGCCGACCACCAGGAGGACATCCCGTCCACCAGCTCGTCCCGGCCCTGGGCCGGGGCGGCGAGCCGCAGCCGGACGCCCGAGGCGGAGGAGACCAGCAGTGGCCCCTCCCGCCCGGGCATCGGACCGTACGGGTGCCAGACGTGCTGCCGGTCCAGGTCGAGCAGTTCGGCGGCGGCCGACATCCGGTCGAGCGGGTCGTGCATGGGGTGCGTGTCAGGCATTGGGGGCGAGATCCGTCCCCGCGCCGCGGCGCCGGACCGCCACCAGGTCCGGGCGCACCTCCCCGGCACCGGCCTGCGCCGCCACGGCCGCCGGCTCCGCGTGCCCGGAGCAGCCGCCGCACGCCGAACCGCAGCCGGCCTCGTCGGCGGAGCCCGCGGAACCGGAACCGGAGCCGCACACCGAGGCGCCGCCGTGAGAGCCGCAGCCGCCGGCCGCCGCCGCGGGCGCGGCCTCGGAGCGGTGCCGGGGAAGGGTCGACGTACCGGCGCCCTCCACCTCGAAACCGGCATCCGCGATCATGTCGAGGTCGGCCTGCCCGGCCTGGCCCTCACTGGTCAGGTAGTCGCCGAGGAAGATCGAGTTGACCAGGTGCAGGGCGAGCGGCTGCATGGAACGCAGGTGCACCTCGCGCCCGCCCGCGAGGCGGACCTCGACGTCGGGGCAGGCGAACCGCACCATCGCCAGGATGCGCAGGGCGCGCTGCGGGGTGAGGTTCCACTCCTTGGCCAGCGGGGTGCCCTCGAACGGGATCAGGAAGTTGACCGGCACCGAGTCCGGGTCCAGCTCGCGCAGCGAGTAGACGACGTCGACGAGGTCCTCGTCGCTCTCGCCCATGCCCGCGATCAGGCCGGAGCAGGCCGACAGGCCCGCCGCGTGCGCCTTCTGCACGGTGTCGACGCGGTCCGCGTACGTGTGGGTCTTGGTGATCTGACCGTACGTCGCCTCGGAGGTGTTCAGGTTGTGGTTGTAGGCATCCGCGCCCGCGTCCTTCAGGCGCTCCGCCTGGCCGTCCGAGAGCAGGCCGAGGCAGGCACAGACCTCGACGCCCTCGTTCTGCTCCTTGATGGCCTCGATGGTCTTGCCGACCCTGTCCACATCGCGGTCCGTGGGCCCGCGGCCGCTCGCCACCAGGCACACCCGCTTCGCCCCGCCCGCGACGCCCGCCGCCGCGGCCTGCGAGGCCTCCTCGGGCTTCAGCCACGTGTACTTGAGGATCTCGGCCTTCGATCCCAGCCGCTGCGAGCAGTAGGAGCAGTCCTCGGGGCAGAGGCCGGATTTCAGGTTGACCAGGTAGTTCAGCTTGACCCGACGCCCGAACCACTGGCGGCGCACCTTGCCGGCCGCGGCCACCACGTCGAGCAGTTCGTCGTCAGAGGTCGCCAGCACGGCGAGTGCCTCTTCGCGGGTCGGCAGCTCGCGCCGCAGCCCCTTGTCCACCAGGGTGTTCAGCAGGTCCATGACGCCGATCCTGGACCACACGACCACTCCCGGCCAAGGAGAGATCCAACAACATGGCCGGAACGGAGTGTGTGTATCGCCACACCTGGCGCTCGAGTCACGGCCGCTAGGGTCGGGCAGGTCTGTGGACTGCCGACAAAACGCGAGGACCGCCGATGCCCCAGCACACCCCCGAACCCGTGGACGTCTTCGCCTGGATCGACGGCGCGGAGCAGGCCCGCGAGCAGGCCGGACTGGTCAGGACCCTGCGCCCGCGCGCGGCCTCCTCGCCGCTCCTCGATCTCGCGAGCAACGACTACCTCGGGCTGTCCAGGCACCCCGAGACCGTCCGGGGCGCCCGCGAGGCGGCCGAGCGGTGGGGCGCCGGAGCGACTGGATCGCGCCTCGTGACCGGTACGACCGAGCTTCATGCCGAGCTCGAGCGGGAACTCGCGGACTTCTGCGGTTTCGAGGCCGCGCTGGTCCTCTCCTCCGGGTACGCCGCCAACCTCGCCGCCGTCACCGCCCTCAGCGACCGCGGCACCCTGGTCGTCTCCGACGCCGGGAACCACGCCTCGATCGTGGACGGCTGCCGCCTCTCGCGCGCCGAGACCGCCGTCGTCCCGCACTCCGACCCGGATACCGCGCGCAAGACGCTCGCCGCGTTCGGGGGCCGGGCGATGCTCGTCAGCGACTCGGTGTTCTCCGTGGACGGGGACGCCGCCCCGCTCGCCGCCTACGCCGCCGCCTGCCGGGACGAGGGCGCGGCCCTGGTCGTGGACGACGCGCACGGGCTGGGCGTACTGGGCGAGGGCGGCCGCGGAGCGCTGCACGCCGCCGGACTCGCGGGCGCGCCCGGGGTGGTCGCGACGCTGACCCTCTCGAAGTCCCTGGGCAGCCAGGGCGGCGCCGTGCTCGGCCCGGCCAAGGTGATCCGGCACCTCGTCAACACCGCCCGGACCTTCATCTTCGACACCGGGCTGGCTCCGGCCGCCGCGGGCGCCGCACTGGCGAGCCTGCGCCTGCTGCGGCGGGAACCGGAGCGGGCCGGCCGGGCCCGGGAGGTGTCCGCCGAGCTGTACGGGCGGCTCACCGCGTCCGGCCTGACCGCGGCCCGGCCGGACGCGGCCGTGGTGTCGGTACGGGCCCCGTCGGCCTCGGCGGCACTGCGCTGGGCCGCCGACTGCCGCGAGGCAGGTCTGTCCGTGGGGTGCTTCCGGCCGCCGTCGGTGCCGGACGGCATCTCCCGGCTGCGGCTGACAGCCCGGGCCGATCTCACGGGGGACGAGATCACCCGGGCCGTCGAAACGATCCTGCGGACCGCTCCGGCCGGAGCCGCGGACCGCTGAGCGGCGCTACGCGAGGGGCGCGTCCGCCCGCACGGCGATGAGGAAGCCGTCCCAGGCCGGCCCGGTGAAGAGCACGGCCGGGCCGTCCGTCCGCTTGGAGTCGCGGACGGCCAGCAGGCCGCCGCGCAGGACGGCGGTTTCCACGCAGTTGTTCATTCCGGTGCTGCGGCTGCTCCGCCGCCACCGCGCGCTGATCAGAAGTCCGCTGGTGGATAAGGGGGTTGCGGACACGGGAGTGCCTCCTTACGCGTCGTCAGCGAGTGAGCTGATGAGATCCGACGAGTCGTGGGGCGGGAGGGCGTGCGCCTGGATGGTGCGGAACGCTGCGCTGTACGCCTCTAGGTCTTCCTTCCGCTCCAGGTAGAGGCTACTCGTCAAGTGGTCGAGTACCACCACATCCAGATCAGCGATGTTCGGAAATGAGAAAATAACGAACGGCCCGGTCAGGCCGAGATGTCCCCCCACGCTGAACGGCAGTACCTGCAGCCGCACTTGAGGCAGCTGCGCCACCTCCACCAGGTACCGCAACTGCTCGGCCATCACCCCCGGCCCGCCGATCTTCCGTCGCAGCACCGCCTCGTCCAGTACGGCGCTCAGCTCCAGCGGCGGTTCCGCGCGCAGCACCGACTGCCGGGCCAGCCGTACCTCGACCAGCGCGTCCACCTTCGGCTCCGGCAGCCCGCCCAGCGCGGCCCGGGTCACGGCGCGCGCGTACTCGGGGGTCTGCAACAGCCCCGGAACCACGGACAGTTCCACGGTGCGGGCCGAGCGGGCCCCGGCCTCCAGGCTGATGAAGTCCCGGTACTCCTGGGGCAGCAGCCCCCGGTAGTCGTGCCACCACTGGCGGCCGCGCCCGGTGCCGACGTCCGGGGCGGGGCCGGCCGCCGATACCGAGAGGGCTTCCAGCAGCGCCCGCTGCTCGGGGCTCACCAGCTCCCCGTAGGCATCGAGGAGCCGGCGGATGTCGTCCACCTTGACGCCGCTGCGCCCCGTCTCGATGCGGCTGATTTTCGACTGGTGCCATCCCACGAGCCGGGCCGCCTCACCACTGGTGAGTCCGGACCGGTCGCGCAGTGCACGCAGCTCCTCGCCGAGCTTGCGCCGGCGTACCGCGGGACCGTGCTGCACACCCGCCTCCTTCCACCGGCACAGCTCGCACCAGTCTGCCGTCCAAATACGCTCTTCCGTAGCAGAGTTCACCGCATCGAGCGACAGATATATGCATAACTTGGGAGAACGGGAGAAACCGCGGCAGGATGGGTGACACTCTGGCGTCCAGCACAGATCCGGGGCGGCTTGGCCCCGGTGGGAAAGGGACCGTCGCCATGGCAGATCACCAGGAAGCATCCGTCACTCTGCCGAGCGATCCCGCTTCGGTCGCCACCGCCCGCCGCTACGTCGCGGAGGTGCTGAACGAGTGGGGACTCCCCGATCACGGCGCCGGCGCCGACACGGCCGACAGCGTCCGGCTGATCGTTTCGGAGCTCGCCACCAACGCCGTACAGCACACTTTCGGCCAGTCGCCCACCTTCACCGTCGACGTCCGCCTCGAACGCGAGGAGTGGCTCCGCGTCGGGGTGACCGACAGCCACCCGCGCTGGCCCAAGCGGCTCCCGGCCGCCGTCCAGCAGGACAACGGCCGGGGGATGGTCATCATCCGTTGGCTCACCGCGGAGGCCGGCGGCCGGCTTTCGGTCAGCCCCACCGGGGACGGCGGCAAGACCGTCTGGATCGCCCTGCCCTGGACCACCGGCGCCCCGGCCGAGACGGCCACGGCCACCGGCTGCTGAGCGAGGTCGCTTCCGTATACGGAACCCGGAGCGCGGGGCCCGGGAGTCGAACCGGGTACCTCCCCGAAACGTGGGTTAACCCAGCGGAAAAGCGCGGCGCCTAACGTGGCGTCACGGTCCTGCGCCAATGACCACCCATGAGTCGGCAAAGCGTCGGTGGTCGGGACGGAAAGCCTTGCTCTGTCTTGGGCAAGACACGCTTGGCCCGGATATGCGCAGGTCAACAAAGTGTTGATGGCCAGTAGGGTCGGCTCCGCGCACTGTTGATCTTGTCCCGGAAGCTTGGTGATACGCGTGCAACTGACACCGCACGAGCAGGAGCGACTGCTCATCCACGTGGCCGCGGACGTGGCCGGGAAGCGAAGGGCGCGCGGGGTCCTGCTCAACCACCCCGAGGCCATCGCCCTGATCACCGCGCACCTCCTCGAAGGGGCCCGCGACGGGCGGACCGTGGCCGAGCTGATGGCCTCCGGCCGCACCGTCCTCACCCGCGAAGAGGTCATGGAGGGCATTCCCGAGATGATCCACGACGTGCAGGTCGAGGCGACCTTCCCGGACGGCACCAAACTCGTCACCGTCCACGACCCGATCGTCTGAGAGGGAGTACCCGCATGATCCCCGGCGAAATCGCCTACGGGGACGGCCCGGTGCGCCTCAACGAGGGCCGCCCCGTCACCCGCCTCACCGTGCTCAACGCCGCCGACCGGCCCGTCCAGGTCGGCTCCCACTACCACTTCGCCGAGGCCAACCCCGGCCTCGAATTCGACCGGACCGCGGCCTACGGACTGCGGCTCAACGTCGCGGCCGGCACCGCGGTCCGCTTCGAGCCGGGCATCCCCGTCGCCGTGGAACTCGTACCGCTGGCGGGCCTGCGCACCGTACCGGGACTGCGCGGCGAGACCGGGGGGCCGCTCGATGGCTGAGATCTCGCGCCAGGTGTACGCCGACCTCTTCGGCCCCACGGTGGGCGACCGGATCCGGCTCGCCGACACCGACCTCTTCGTGGAGGTCGAGCAGGACCTCGGGGGCGGCCCCGGCCGGGCCGGCGACGAGGCCGTCTTCGGCGGCGGCAAGGTCATCCGCGAGTCGATGGGGCAGGCCCGCACGACCCGCGCCGAAGGCGCCCCCGACACGGTGATCACCGGGGTCGTCATCCTCGACCACTGGGGCATCGTCAAGGCCGACGTCGGCATCCGCGACGGCCGGATCAGCGGCATCGGCAAGGCCGGCAATCCCGACACCATGGACGGGGTGGATCCCGCACTCGTCATCGGCCCCGAGACCGAGATCATCGCGGGCAACGGGAAGATCCTCACCGCCGGCGCCATCGACGCCCACGTGCACTTCATCTCCCCGACCGTCATCGACGAGGCCCTCGCCTCCGGGATCACCACCCTCGTCGGCGGCGGCACCGGCCCCGCCGAGGGCACCAAGGCCACCACCGTCACCCCGGGGCCCTGGCACCTGGCCCGGATGTTCGCCGCGCTGGAGGCCCACCCCGTCAACATCGGCCTCCTCGGCAAGGGCAACACCATGTCCCGCGAGGGCATGTACTCCCAGCTGCGCGGCGGCGCCCTCGGATTCAAGCTCCACGAGGACTGGGGCTCGACCCCCGCCGTCATCGACGCCTGCCTGACCGTTTGCGAGGAGACCGGCGCCCAGGCCGCCATCCACACGGACACCCTCAACGAGGCCGGCTTCGTCGCCGACACCCTCGCCGCCATCGGCGGCCGGACGATCCACTCGTACCACACCGAGGGAGCGGGCGGCGGGCACGCCCCCGACATCATCACCGTGGTCTCGGAGCCGAACATCCTGCCCAGCTCCACCAACCCGACCCGGCCGCACACCGTCAACACCGTCGAGGAACACCTCGACATGCTGATGGTCTGCCACCACCTCAACCCGGCCGTCCCCGAGGACCTCGCCTTCGCCGAGTCCCGGATCCGGCCCTCCACCATCGCCGCCGAGGACGTCCTGCACGACCTCGGGGCCATATCCATCATCTCCTCCGACTCCCAGGCCATGGGGCGCGTCGGCGAGGTCGTGCTGCGCACCTGGCAGACCGCCCACGTGATGAAGAAGCGGCGCGGATTCCTGCCCGGCGACGGACCCGCCGACAACCACCGGGCCCGCCGCTACGTCGCCAAGTACACGATCAACCCCGCCGTGGCCCAGGGGCTGGCCCGCGAGGTCGGTTCGGTGGAGACCGGCAAACTCGCCGACCTGGTGCTGTGGAGCCCCGCCTTCTTCGGGGTCAAGCCCGCGCTCGTCATCAAGGGCGGCCAGATCGCCTACGCGCAGATGGGCGACGCCAACGCGTCCATCCCCACCCCGCAGCCCGTACTGCCCCGGCCGATGTTCGGCGCCCACGGACGGGCCCCCGCGCTGAACTCGCTCAACTTCACCGCGCAGGCCGCGCTCGACGACGGACTGCCCGAACGGCTCGGACTCGGCAAGGAGTTCGTGGCCATCGAGAGCACCCGCAAGGTGAGCAAGAGCGACATGCGGGGCAACGACGCCATGCCGAGGGTGACGGTCGACGCCGACACCTTCACCGTCACCATCGACGGCGAGGTGGTGGAGCCCGCGCCCGCCGTCGAACTGCCCATGGCCCAGCGATACTTCCTGTTCTGAGAAGGGGCCTGCCGCGATGAGCCTCGCCGCACTGCTCGTCCTCGCCGACGGCCGCTTCCCCGCCGGGGGCCACGCCCACTCCGGCGGGGCCGAGGCCGCCTGCAAGGCGGGCCGGATCCACGACGCCGCCACCCTCGAGGAGTTCTGCCGGGGCCGGCTGCACACCGCGGGACTCGTCGCTGCCGCACTCGCCGCGGCCGCGGCCCTCGGGCTGGACCCGGCCGAGCTCGACGCCGCCGCCGAGGCGCGGACCCCCTCGCCCGCGCTGCGCACCGCCGCCCGGCGGCTCGGGCGGCAGCTGCTGCGGGCCGCGCGGGCCACCTGGCCCGCCGCCGAACTCGACGCGCTGGGCGCCGCGTTCCCGCGCGGGGCGCACCAGCCCGTCGTGCTCGGGATCACCGCCCGGGCGGCCGGGCTCGGGCCGCGGGCCGCCGCGCACGTGGCGGCGTACGAGAGCGTCAGCGGCCCGGCGACGGCCACCGTGCGGCTCCTGGGCCTGGACCCCTTCGAGGCGACCGGGGTCCTGGCCCGGCTCGCCCCCGACCTCGACGCCGTCGCCGAGCAGGCGTCGGCCGCCGCCCTGCGGGCCCGCGCGGACGGCCCGGAGGCGCTGCCCGCGGCCTCCTCGCCCCTGCTCGACATCGCGGCGCAGATCCATGCCGACTGGCCGGTACGGCTCTTCGCCTCCTGAACCACCACCCAAGGAGCCCCCCATGCACCTCGACCACGCCGTGGCCCACCCCCACCGGCACACCCACAGCGCCGAACCCGTGCACCCCGACGGCACGCGCCGTGCCCTGCGCATCGGACTCGGCGGCCCGGTCGGCTCCGGCAAGACGGCCACCGTCGCCGCCCTGTGCCGGGCCCTGCGCGCGGAGCTGTCCATGGCCGTCGTCACCAACGACATCTACACCCGGGAGGACGCCGAGTTCCTGCTCCGCGAGGCCGTCCTGCCGCCCGAGCGGATCGCCGCCGTGGAGACCGGGGCCTGCCCGCACACCGCGATTCGCGACGACATCTCCGCCAACCTGGAAGCCGTGGAGGAACTGGAGGAGGCCTTCCGGCAGAGCGGACGACTCGACCTGATCCTCGTCGAGTCCGGCGGCGACAACCTCACCGCCACCTTCTCCCGGGGCCTGGTCGACGCCCAGATCTTCGTCATCGACGTGGCCGGCGGGGACGACATCCCGCGCAAGGGCGGCCCCGGCGTCACCACCGCCGACCTGCTCGTGGTCAACAAGACCGACCTGGCCCCCCACGTCGGCTCCGACCTGGACCGGATGGCCCGCGACGCCGCCGAACAGCGCGGGCAACTGCCCGTCACCTTCCAGTCCCTGCGCGGACCCGACGGCGTGGGACCGGTGGCCGACTGGGTGCGCGAGCGGATCGCCGCCTGGGTCGTGCGGTGACCAGCGCGCCCCCCGCCCCACCGGTCGCGGCGGGTCTGCGGGCCACCGCCCGCATCCGCGCAGCCGCCGACGGGCGCGGCGGCACCGCGCTTCCGCTGCTGGCCGGGGAGGGACCGCTCGCGCTGCGCCGCACCCGGGGAGAGGGGCCCGGCGCCGAGTCCGAGGCCGGCGTCATGCTGGTCGGCGCCATGAGCGCCCCCCTCGGCGGCGACCACCTCACGGTCGAGGCCGAAGCCGGCCCGGGCGCCCGGCTGCTGATGCGCTCGGCGGCGGCCACCCTGGCCCTGCCCGGCCGGGGCGGCGAGTCCGCGCGGTACGACGTACGGCTGACCCTGGCGCGGGAGTCGCGGGTGCGGTGGCTGCCGGAGCCGCTCGTCTCGGTCCGCGGCAGCCGGCTGCGGGTCCACACCCGGGCGGAACTCGCGCCCACCGCCCGTCTCCTGCTGCGCGAGGAGCAGGTGCTGGGCCGTACCGGTGAGGCGCCCGGCCTGCTGCGGAGCCGCCTCACCGTGACCCGCGGCGGGCGCCCGCTGCTGGACCAGGAGCTGGCCTGCGGCCCCGGCGCGCCCGGCGGCTGGGACGGCCCGGCGGGGATCGCGGGCCACCGCGCGCTCGGCCAACTCCTCATCGTCGACCCGGCCTTCGAGCAGGCTCCGCCCGCCGCCGCGGTGCTCGGGGAGTTCGCCGTTCTCACCCCGCTGGCCGGCCCTGCGGCCCTGGTGACCGCCCTGGCACCGGACGCCCTGCGGCTGCGCGAACTGCTCGACGCCGCATGCCGTACCCACGGTTGGTGAGGCGCGGACAAACTCAGGACGAACCAGACACCGCTCAGCGGTACACACCTTTCCGGTTATCGGGTTGGCAAAGAACGCGACCGTGCTCTGTTGCCGGAGACACGTCAGGCGAAAGGATTCCCCTGCAACGCCGACGATCGAACCCGACCGAACCAGGCCGCCCACGGCGGCTCATGACGCAGGGGGAACAACCACGTGATACGCAACGCGGCGCTGGGGAGCGCCGCCACTCTGATCACCGGCACGCTGGCGGCGGGCCTGATGCTCGCTCCGTCCGCGACGGCGGCCTCGGCCGGCCGTGACAACGGGGCCGCGGAGGCGGTCGGCACGCAGAT
Organism: Streptomyces sp. NPDC060031; assembly: GCF_042736805.1. Taxonomy (NCBI): domain Bacteria; kingdom Bacillati; phylum Actinomycetota; class Actinomycetes; order Kitasatosporales; family Streptomycetaceae; genus Streptomyces; species Streptomyces sp. NPDC060031. Next base: position 28,455 of record NZ_JBHWVM010000050.1, on the reverse strand, counting down.
CGCCGCCGCCCGCGCGGCCCGTACCGGGATCGACTGGAAGGACTGTCCTGCCGACTGGGGCTTCGAGAAGCCCATCCAGTGCGGCTGGGTCAAGGTCCCGCTCGACTACAGCAAGCCGTTCGGCAAGACGATCGAGCTCGCGGTCGACCGGATCGCCAGCACCGGCACCAAGGAGGAGCGCCAGGGCGCGCTCGTCTACAACCCGGGCGGCCCCGGCGGCTCCGGCATGCGCTTCCCGCGCCGGGTCACCACCAAGGCCCCGCTGTGGGTGAACACCTCCAAGGCGTACGACTTCGTGGGCTTCGACCCCCGCGGCGTCGGCCACTCCGCGCCGATCTCCTGCATCGACCCGCAGGAGTTCGTCAAGGCCCCCAAGGCCGACCCGGTCCCCGACAGCGAGGCCGACAAGAGCGCCCAGCGCAAGCTCGCCGCCGAGTACGCGGACGGCTGCCAGGAGCGCAGCGGCGAGATGCTGCCGTTCATGACCACGCCCAACACCGCGCGTGACCTGGACGTCATCCGCGCCGCCCTCGGCGAGCAGAAGCTGAACTACCTCGGCGTCTCGTACGGCACCTACCTCGGCGGGGTCTACGCGACCCTGTTCCCGACCCACGTGCGCCGCATGATCGTCGACAGCGTGGTCGACCCGGACCAGGACAACATCTGGTACGAGGCCAACCTCGGCCAGGACGTGGCCTTCCAGATGCGCTGGAACGACTGGCAGGACTGGGTCGCCAAGAACGACTCCGTCTTCCACATCGGCGACACCCGCGCCAAGGTCGAGGCCAAGTGGCTGGAGCTGCGCGCCAAGGCCAAGGCCAACCCGCTCGGCGGAGTGGTCGGCCCGGCCGAGCTCCTCGGCTTCTTCCAGAGCGCCCCGTACTACGACTCCTCCTGGGTGCCCGTCGCCCAGACCTGGAGCGCGTACCTGGCCGGTGACGAGAAGGCCCTGATCGACGCCATCGCCCCGGACATGTCCGACACCAAGGGCAACGCCACGGCAGAGAACGGCAACGCCGTCTACACCGCGGTCGAGTGCGCCGACGCCAAGTGGCCCACCAGCTGGGCCAAGTGGAACCGGGACAACACCAAGCTGCACCAGAAGTACCCGTTCCTGACCTGGTCCAACGCCTGGATGAACCTGCCCTGCGCGACCTGGAAGTCCAAGCAGAGCAACCCGATCGCGGTCGGCGCCAAGCACGGTCTGCCGCCGGTCCTGATCGTCCAGTCCGAGCGCGACGCGGCCACGCCGTACGAGGGCGGGGTCTCGCTGCACCGCAAGCTGGCCGGCTCGCGTCTGATCACCGAGCAGAACGCCGGCTCGCACGGTGTCACCAGCCTGGTGAACCCCTGCATCAACACGCGGGTGGACACCTACCTGCTCACCGGCAAGGTGGACGCCAAGGACGTGAAGTGCGGTCCGCACGCCACCCCGGTCGCGCCGGCCCCGGCCGCCGCGAAGTCGCTCGCCCAGGCTCCGGGCTCCGACCTCCCGGCGCTTGAGGACCTGCCCGCCGTCCGCTAGCACGCGGCGGCACGAGCGGGACCCGCACCACCGCACCACCCGCAGTACCTGCGCGGGAGAAGGCTCAGCGCGTCTTGCGCCGGGCCTTCTTCCGCGCCTGCTCCTCCTCGGCCTTGACCTCGGCGGCGTACCGGTCGACGTACTCCTGACCGGAGAGCTCCAGGACCTCGTACATGATCTCGTCGGTGACGGCCCGCAGCACGGCCCGCTCGCCCTCCATCCCCGCGTACCGGGAGAAGTCCAGCGGCCGCCCGAAGCGGATCGTCACGCGCCGGATGCTCGGGATCTTCTGCCCGGGCGGCTGGATCTCGAAGGTGCCGACCATCGCGCACGGCACGACCGGCACCCCGGCCCCGAGCGCCATCGCCGCGACGCCCACCTTGCCCTTGTACAGCCGCCCGTCGTGCGAGCGCGTGCCCTCCGGGTAGATCCCCAGCAGCTCGCCCCTGGACAGCACCCCCAGCCCCTCGCGCAGCGCGGCCTGCCCGGCGTCCTTGCCCGAGCGGTCCACCGGGATCTGCCCGGCACTGCGGAAGAAGGCGGCGGTGAGCCGCCCCTTCACCCCGGGACCCGTGAAGTACTCGGCCTTCGCGAGGAAGGTGATCCGCCGCTTCAGGATCGCGGGCATCAGGAAATGGTCGGAGAAGGACAGGTGATTGCCCGCGACGATCGCGGCCCCCTCCGACGGGATGTTCTCCAGCCCCTCGATCCGGGGCCGGAACAGCAGCCTCAGCAGCGGACCGAGCAACACGTGCTTGAGCAAGTGGTAGAACACCAGGCCGCTCCCGTCGATGTCCCCGTTGACACCGACATCTTACGGACGGTCAGGCACGGGGAGCAGGGGGCGGTGGCGTCCGGGCTCAGCTGCTGCGCGAGGCGGCCATCCCCGCGGTCAGCAGCCCCAGCACCACCCAGCCGAACCACAGCCAGCCGTTGCTGCCGAGGGCCACGGAGTAGGCGGCCACGGCCACCAGGGCGGCGAAGGTCATCACGGCCATCGCCTTAACGGAACCGGTCATGCCCCATGGTCGCGCGCGAAGGCGGTCTCGCGCTACTGGCCACGCGCTTGGAGTGTGGCGAGATAGGCGTTGTACGCCTCGAGCTCCTGGTCGCCGTCGCGGTCCGCGGCCCGGTCGGAGCGCTTCGCCGCCCGCTGTTCCGAGTGGTACCACTGGTAGACCAGCGCGATCAGCACCAGCACCGAGGGAACCTCGCTGAAGGCCCAGGCGATGCCGCCGGCCCACTGCAGGTCGAGCAGGGGGTCGATGCCGAGGGAGGCCGGCGGATTCGCGTACGTCTTGACCATCGGCTCGCTCGCCATCATCAGCGCGATGCCGAAGAAGGCGTGGAAGGGCATCCCGGCGAACAGTTCCAGCATCCGCATCACGTAGCCGGGGCGGTGCGGGCCCGGGTCCACGCCCATGATCGGCCAGAAGAAGACCAGGCCGACGGCGAGGAAGTGCACCATCATCGCGATGTGCCCGGTCTTGGACTCCATCAGGAAGTCGAAGATCGGCGTGAAGTACAGGCCGTAGAGGCTGGCGATGAACAGCGGGATGGTGAACACCGGATGGGTGATCACCTTCATGTAGCGGCTGTGCAGCAGCATCAGCAGCAGTTCGCGCGGCCCCTTCACCCCGCGCGCGGCGGGCGGTATCGCGCGCAGCGCCAGCGTCACCGGCGCGCCGAGCAGCAGCAGGATCGGGGAGAGCATGCTGATGACCATGTGCTGGACCATGTGCACGCTGAACATGACCATGCCGTAGTCGTTCAGCTTGGTGCACATCACCAGGGCCACGCTCAGCACGCCGGCCGTGAAGGCGACGGTCCGGCCCGGTGACCAGGAGTCCCCGCGCCGGCGCAGCCGCACCACGCCCCATGCGTACAGGCCGAGGCCCACCAGGGAGCCGATCAGGAAGAAGGCGTCGAAGGAGAACTCCAGCCCGCGCCCGAGCGTGAACGGAGGCAGGTCCATGTCCATGTCCATGCCCGCGTGCGCGAGGTAACTCATCTCTTCCACTCCCTTGACCTGTGGTGCCCCACCACAGTAATGCCGCCCCCGGACGGCGATTCGTCCGGGGGCGGTGTCAGACGGGGGGAAATATCACGCTGCGCCTGTTTCCCGACTCACAGGACGTTCTGCGCCTCGGCGTACCGGTCGGCCGGGACCGTCTTGAGGGTCGAGGTCGCGTCGGCGAGCGGCACCATCACGATGTCGGTGCCGCGCAGCGCGGTCAGCATTCCGAACTCGCCGCGGTGGGCGGCCTCCACCGCGTGCCAGCCGAAACGGGTCGCCAGGACCCGGTCGTACGCCGTGGGGGTGCCGCCGCGCTGGACGTGGCCCAGGATCACCGGCCGGGCCTCCTTGCCGAGCCGGTGCTCCAGCTCCACGGCGAGCCGGTTGCCGATGCCGGCGAACCGCTCGTGGCCGTACATGTCGGTGCCGCCCTGCTCGAACTGCATCGAGCCCTCCGCGGGCTTGGCACCCTCGGCGACGACGACGATCGCGAACCGCTTGCCCGCCGAGAAGCGCTCGCCGACGATCGCCGTCAGCTCCTCGATGTGGAAGGGGCGCTCCGGCACGACGATCGCGTGCGCGCCGGCCGCCATGCCCGAGTGCAGGGCGATCCAGCCGGTGTGGCGGCCCATGACCTCCACGACCATCACGCGCTGGTGGGACTCGGCGGTGGTCTTCAGCCGGTCCAGGGCCTCGGTGGCGACCCCGACGGCGGTGTCGAAGCCGAAGGTGACGTCGGTCGACGCGATGTCGTTGTCGATGGTCTTGGGGACGCCGACGATGGGCAGGCCGGCCTGCGAGAGCAGGTTGGCGGCCTTCAGGGTGCCCTCGCCGCCGATCGGGATGATGGCGTCCAGACCGAGGTCGGCGACATGGCCGCGGGCCCGCTCCACGCCGTCGCGCAGATGCGCGGGCTGGACCCGCGAGGAGCCCAGGATCGTGCCGCCCCGGGCCAGGATGCCGCTCACGGCGTCCAGGTCGAGCTTGCGGTAGTCGCACTCCAGGAGGCCGCGCCAGCCGTCGACGAAGCCGATGACCTCGTCACCGTGGTCGACGACGGCGCGGTGCACGACGGAGCGGATGACGGCGTTGAGGCCGGGGCAGTCGCCTCCGGAAGTGAGCACACCTATGCGCATGGCAGGAAGGACCTTTGCAACGTGGGCCGACGACCGGACCACGTCGTCCGGTTGGAACTACCCTGCACCTTACAAGTGGACCGGCGGTGGACTGCACCATCCTCCACATGCTGGTCAGATCCTCTGTGCGAAGGCACGTCGGCCCGGACCCCCCGAGGGGAATCCGGGCCGAACGGCGCGCGACCTGCGGGTTACGCGGGCTGCGTGGCCGCCGCGATGCGCTCGGCGCGCAGCGCCTCGTACCAGCGGTCGTCGATGGGCGGCAGCGCGTTCACATCGAGGGCCAGCTTGAGCAGCAGGTCCGCGATCTGCGGGTTGCGGGCCATCACGGGGCCGTGCATGTAGGTGCCGAACACGGTGTCGTTGTACGCGCCTTCGGTGCCGTCGCCCGTGCCGTTGCCGCGGCCCAGGCGGGTGCGGGCGAACGGCTTCGCGCTCGGGCCCAGGTGCGTGACGCCCTGGTGGTTCTCGAAGCCGGTCAGCTGCGGCAGGCCCAGCCGCGGGTCGATGTCGGCGAGGACGTCGCCGACGCACCGCTCGCCCTCACCGCGCACGGTGACCACGTCCAGCAGGCCGAGGCCCTCCTGGCGCTCGCCCATGTCGTTGACGAACTCCTGGCCCAGGATCTGGTAGCCGGCGCAGACGGAGAAGACGATCGCCCCGTTCGAGACGGCCCGCTCCAGACCGCCGTCGCGCAGCAGCCGCTCCGCGGCCAGCCGCTGCGGCCGGTCCTCGCCGCCGCCGATCAGGTAGATGTCGCCCGAGGTCGGGATCGGCTGGTCGCTGCGCACGTCCGCGCGCTCCACGTCCAGGCCGCGCCGGCGCGCCCGGCGCTCCACGACGAGGGCGTTGCCCTGGTCTCCGTACGTGCTCAGCAGGTCGGGGTAGACCCACACCAGACGCAGGCTGTTGTCGCTCATGCTCGTGTCCTCTGCGGTTCTGAAGGGGCGCTAGTTGCCGACGCGGCGGCGCACGTCCTGGAAGGCGGTGTAGTTGGCGATCAGCTCGATCTGTCCGGGCGGCGCGAGCTGCACGGCCTCGTCGAGGGTCTCGCACACCCGGAAGTCCAGGCCGGCGACCTCGAGGCGGACCGCGAGGTCCAGCTTGCGGTCGCCGATGACGAAGATGGGGTGGCCGGCGAGGCGCGTGTAGTCCACGTCCCACAGCCAGGAGGTGTCGGTGCCGTCGGCGCCGCGCGCGTTCACCGAGAGGACCACCGGGGTGGGCGGCGGGTCGATCAGGGAAAACGTTTCGAGCCAGCCCGCCGGGTTCTTCGCGAGCAGCAGGCGCAGCTCACGGCCCTGGAAGCCGACCACGTCGTAACGGCCGGCCACCGCCTGCACCTGGTACATGCGCTCCAGGGCGACCTGCGGAGGGACGCCGAAGACCGCGGCCACGGCGGCCGAGGTGGCGGCGTTCGCCTTGTTGGCGCGGCCGGGCAGCTGGAGGTGGATCGGCCAGGCGCTGCCGTGCGGGTCCAGCACGTGGTCGCCGGAGAGCACCCAGCTCGGGATGGGGCGGCGGAAGCCGCACTCGCCGCAGAACCAGTCGTCGCCCGGGCGCTGCATGACGCCGCCGCAGGAGGGGCACGACCAGGCGTCGTCCTTCCATTCCTGGCCGGCCGCGACCCACACCACGTTCTGCGAGGAGGAGGCGGACCACACGATCAGCGGGTCGTCGCAGTTCGCGACGATGACCGCCTTGGAGCCCGAGAGGCCCTCGCGCCACTTCTCCGCGAGCATGCGGGTCTCGGCGGCGCGGTCGAGCTGGTCGCGGGAGAGGTTCAGCAGGGCGATCACCTTGGGGGTGACGTCCCGGGCCACTCCGGCCAGGTACTTCTCGTCGACCTCGATGACGCCGTACTTGGCGTCCGAGCCGCCCGCGAGAGCGGAGGTGATGCCGGCCGGCATGTTCGCGCCGAGGGCGTTGGAGACGACGGGGCCGCTGGCGCGCAGGGCCTCCGCGATGAGGCGGGTCGTCGTGGTCTTGCCGTTCGTCGCCGAGACGAGGACGACGTCGAGATGCTGGGCCAGCGCGCCAAGAAGATCGGGGTCGAGTTTGAGTGCGACCTTGCCGCCGATCACCGATCCGCTTCCGCGTCCCGCGGCCCGCGACACCGCCGCCGCGGCCTTGCCCGCCGTCACGGCCAGCTTGGCCCGCGGCGAAAGCGGCTCTGTGTTGCCTGCCATCGTCCCTTGTCCTCCTTGCGTCGGTCGCCCCCAGCCTATCCAGTACCGGCCCGGGCCCTGACCGCGGCGCCCCCGAGCCGCCGCGGATCTCCTCATATAGTCGCCCGTCGTACCCTTACGGCCATGCGACAGCGCCCCATCCCAGGTACCACCGGTCTCGTCCGCACCATGAGCCTGCTGGGCGACCCGGTGCTCCACTCGGCCTGCGCGGAGGTCACCGAGTTCGGACCGCCCCTCGAGCGGCTCATCGAGGACATGTTCGCCACGATGTACGCCGCCGAGGGCGTCGGCCTCGCCGCGAACCAGATCGGCGTCGGGCAGCGGGTGTTCGTCTACGACTGCCCCGACGACGAGGACGTCCGCCACGTCGGGCACATCGTCAACCCGCGTCTGGTGACGGCCGACGGGGACGAGTTCCGCGGCCCCGAGGGCTGCCTGTCCCTGCCGGGGCTGGAGGCGGGCACCGTCCGCTTCGACCACGCGGTGGTGGAGGGGGTCACCTCGGACGGCGCGGCCGTGCGGGTGTCCGGGACGGGGTTCTTCGCCCGGTGCCTCCAGCACGAGTGCGACCACCTCGACGGGACGGTGTACGCGGACCGGGTCACGGGGCTGCGAGCCCGTCGGCTGCGCCGCGAGATCCGCAAGACCCCGTGGGGCGCGGCGGCGCTGCGCGGCTAGCCCGCCCCCGTCTCGGCCTCGCCCCGCCCCCGCCGCGGCACTCGGGCCCGGCGGAGCCGGGGTTCCTGGGGCTCCGCCCCAGACCCCGCACCTCAAGCGCCGGCGAGGCTGAATCGGGCGGTCAGAAGCCCGGGCCGTCCGCGCGGTTGCCGGCCGTGCCCAGGCGGCCCCAGAGGAGGTCGGTCAGGCCGGCCACGAGCTCCGCGCGCTCGCACGGTCGCTCGCCGAGCCACCAGTCGCCGGCCGCGTGCATCATGCCGACGATGCCGTGGCCCCAGATGCGGGCGAGCCGTTCGCCGCCCGGGCCGAGGTCCACCCGCTCGCCGATCACCTTCGCCAGCTCCTCGCCCAGGCGGCGCAGCAGCGGGGCCGAGTGCAGGCCGACGTCGAAGCCGCGCTCCGCGGTGTGCGAGTCCTCGGCCGGGTGCATGAGGAAGCGGTAGACCTGCGGGCGGGCCTCGATGGCGACGAGATACGTGTCGAGGGTGGCCTCCACCCGCCGGCGCCGCTCGGCAGGGGCGTCGAGGGCGGCCCGCAGCGAGTCGAGCAGCGCGTCGGTGTGCCGGACGGCGAGCGCCTGGTAGAGGCCCGCCTTGTCGCCGAAGTGCCGGTAGAGGATCGGCTTCGTGATGCCGGCCTCCGCCGCGATGGCGTTCATGGACGCCTTGGGGCCGTCCCTGAGGACGACCCGGTCGGCCGCTTCCAGCAGTTCCCGCCGCCGGCGCTCGGCCGCTCCCGGCTCGCCGGCCTGCTGCGTGGTCTCCAACGTGTTCTCTCCCCGCCCTTGCGATGTGCGTGACGCCCACGCAACGTAACACCCCGCACACCCTGGAGATCTCACCGGCGAAGGTCGCACCGGCGGACTCCCGCCGCGCTTGACAGTGCTTACTCGCCGGTAACAGACTGTGGCCATTCTCGGGTTACCGCTAGTAACCGCTCGTGAGACAAGCAAGAGACACCTGGAGGGGACATGGCGGAGTTCACCATGGAGCTCAACGACGACCAGAAGCAGGTACGGGACTGGATCCACGGCTTCGCCGCCGATGTCATCCGGCCCGCCGCCGCGGAATGGGACGAGCGCGAAGAGACTCCGTGGCCCGTCATCCAGGAGGCCGCGAAGGTCGGCATCTACTCGCTCGACTTCTACGCCCAGCAGTTCTTCGACCCCACCGGCCTCGGCATCCCGATGGCGATGGAGGAGCTCTTCTGGGGCGACGCGGGCATCGCCCTGTCCATCGTCGGCACCGGCCTGGCCGCCATCGGGGTCGTCGCCAACGGCACCGAGGAGCAGATCGGCACCTGGATCCCGCAGATGTACGGCACCCCCGACGACGTGAAGGTGGCCGCGTTCTGCTCCTCCGAGCCCGACGCCGGCTCCGACGTCGGCTCGATGCGCACCCGCGCCGTCTACGACCAGGCCAAGGACGAGTGGGTGCTGAACGGCACCAAGACCTGGGCGACCAACGGCGGCATCGCCAACGTCCACATCGTCGTCGCCGTCGTCGACCCGGAGCTCGGCACCAAGGGCCACGCCTCCTTCATCGTGCCGCCGAACACCCCGGGCCTGTCCCAGGGCCAGAAGTTCAAGAAGCACGGCATCCGCGCCTCGCACACCGCCGAGGTGGTACTGGAGGACGTGCGGGTGCCCGGGTCCTGCCTGCTCGGCGGCAAGGAGAAGCTGGACGAGCGGCTGGCCAGGGCCCACGAGCGGGCGCGCAGCGGCGGCGGGGAGCGCGTGAAGAACGCCGCCATGGCCACCTTCGAGGCCTCCCGCCCGGCGGTCGGCGCCATGGCCGTCGGCACCGCCCGCGCGGCCTACGAGGTCGCCCTCGACTACGCCAAGACGCGGACCCAGTTCGGCCGTCCGATCATCGACAACCAGGGCGTCGCCTTCCAGCTCGCCGACATGCGCACCTCGATCGACGCGGCCCGGCTGCTGGTGTGGCGGGCCTCCTGGATGGCGGTGGCCGGCCGGCCCTTCACCTCGGCGGAGGGCTCGATGTCGAAGCTGTTCGCGAGCGAGGTGGCCAAGAAGGTGACCGCCCAGGCGGTCCAGATCCTCGGCGGAAACGGCTTCACCCGCGAGTACCCGGTGGAGCGGATGCACCGCGACAGCGCGATCTACACCATCTTCGAAGGGACGAGCGAGATCCAGCGCCTGGTGATCGCCCGCACGATCTCCGACATGCCGATCCGCTAGGCGCGGGACGCCGCCGGCCGGGCCGGGCCCCTTGTCGGGCCCGGTCCTTCCCGCGCCGCGGACGGCCGGGTCAGGCCGCTGACAGCAGGCGCTGAACGGCCCGGCCGAACAGTCTGCGGCCGGTCGCCGCGACCACGGGATCGAGGGCGCGGGGCAGGCCCCGCACGCCGATGTCCTCGCGCCAGTGGACCTCGCTGCCCCCGGCCGGGGCCGGGCGGATCTCGATCTCCGCCCAGCCCGTCATCACGCGGCCGCGCTTGACCAGCCGCACCAGTCCCGGCGCGGCCCCCTCGGGGGGCTGCCAGACGGTCACTTCCATCGGGTCGTCGAACGTGAGGCCGCCCACACCCGTACGCGCCGTGAAGCGGGTTCCGACGCGCGTGGGCCCGGCCGTTTCGATGATCGTCCGGGTGAGCGGAACCTGCGCGCCGTGCCGTTCCCAGTCCGTCAGCCTGAGCCACGCCGCCAACGGGCTCAGACGCGTTCGGTGAATGATCCGGATAGCGGGCATGAGCGCATGGTAATCGGGCATACACACCCTGAACTGGACGGCGAATATGGGTTCCGCCCAGGGGTGGCGATCAGCAATACTCACCGCCACCGTGGATCGCGGATTTGACCGGGTGACCACCGGCCCTCCCGCCCCACTCTGCGAGGAGGTGCGCCATGTGCTCCCACCAGCCCCCCTGCCCGAGCGCCGACAGCGTCGATCACGACGCCGCCCGCACGGTGGCCTTCCATCCCGAACAGGGCTGGAGCCTGCTCTGCAACGGCGCCGTGGTCTTCGACGACACCGGTGAACTGCTCCCCGACGGCCGCACGGTGGAACCCCGCCGCCCGGCCCTGGTCTGAGCGAGGAGGCAGCATGCGCCAGCAGCTGATCCGCAAGCCCGTTCCCAAGCCCGCACCCCGAGACCTGGATCTGCGCACACCGTCGGGCAGACCCCTCCCGTACTGACGGGAGTCCAGGAGTCCTTACGGTGTCCTCCGGCTGGTGCTCAGCCGGTGGACGCCGCCGCACCGCCCTGGAACGCGGCCTCGTAGGCCTCGTCGCCGATCGCCGCCCGGGCCTGGCGCTCACCCTGGTCCCGCAGGGCCGTGAGCGACGGGGAGCCCATCTGAGGCCGCCCCACCGTGCGCCACCAGGCGTGCCCCGTGCCCAGCAGGCGCGCCGCCAGTTCGCCGTCGCCCAGCGCCGCCACCGCCGCCGCCAGCAGGTCCAGGCCGAGCGCGATGCCGAAGCGGTCGCCCAGCAGCCGCTTGCCGGACAGCATGGCCCGTACGTGCCGGGCGGCCTCCCCGTGGTGGCCGAGCCCCAGCGCGGAGACGGCCAGGATGTAGTCCGCGTACGCCCGCAGCCAGCGCTCTCCCAGCTCCGTACACGCCTCGCGCAGGCCGCGCGCCTCGTCGGCGGCCTCCTCGAAGCGGCCGAGGTCGCACAGCGCGTACCCGGTGGCCAGGCGGCACAGGAGCCAGCCCGCGCCGCTGGTCCGGCCGCCGTGGTCGGCGCGGGCCCGGGGCCCGGCCAGTGCGAGGGCCCCGAGCGCGTCGCCGGGCATCATCACGGCCACCGCGTGCAGATACGCGGCGCGCAGCTCCGGCTCGGGGTCGACCAGCCGGGCCGCCTCGCGGGTGCACTCCTCGCCGAGCTCCCGGGCCGCGTCCATGTCGCCCTGGAGCAGCGCCGTCAGCCCCAGGGCCCACAGCGCCCCCGTGTACGCCGCACCCGAGCGCGGGGCCGCCCGCAGGGCCCGTTCCAGGAAGCCGCGGCCCTCGTGCACGTGCCCGCAGGAGAACCAGAAGAACCACAGGGCCCCGGCCGTTTCCACGGCCGCCGTGGGGTCCGTGCCGAGCAGGTGCTCCAGGGCGGTGCGCAGCTGTGCGTGCTCGGCGGTCATCCTGCGGTACCAGTCCACCTGGCCCGGCCCCAGCCAGCCCCGGTCGGCGGCCTGGCAGAGCGCCGCGTACCAGTGGGCGTGCCGGTCGGCGACGGTCCCTGCCTCGTCGAGCTCCGTCAGCCAGTCGTGGCCGTACTCGCGGATCGTGTCCAGCATCCGGTAGCGGGCCCCGGCGCCCCGCTCCTCGGTGCGCAGGACCACCGACTTCGCCACCAGTCCGGTCAGCACCCGCTCCACGCGCGCCGCGGGCAGCGGGCCGCCCGAGCACACCGCCCGCGCCGCGGCGACGTCGAAGTCCCCGGTGAAGACGGAGAGCCGGGCCCACAGCAGCCGCTCGACCGGCTCGCACAGCTCGTGGCTCCAGCCGATCGCGGTGCGCATCGTCTGGTGGCGGGGCGGCATCGTGGCCCGGGTGTCGGACAGCGTGTCGAAGCGCGCCACGATCCGCTGCGCCATCTGCTCCAGGGTCCACAGCCGCATCCGGGCTCCGGCCAGCTCCAGGGCGAGCGGGATGCCGTCCAGGCGGCGGCACACCTCGGCGGCGATCGCGGCCCGGTCGGGGTCCTCGAAGGCGGCCGCGGACTGCGGGGTCGCGGCGAGGGCGCGGGCCCGGAAGAGCACGAGGGCGTCACTGCCGGGCCCCTCGCAGGGCAGCGGGCGGACCTCGACGCGCGTTTCGCCGGGGCATCCCAGCGGCTCGCGCGAGGTCACCAGTACGGTCAACCCGGGAGCGGACTGCAGGAGTTCGCCCACCAGGTGGCGGCACGCGGCGACCAGGTGCTCGCAGGTGTCCAGGACGAGGAGCAGCTCCTTGTCGGCCATCCACGCGCACAGCTCCTCGTCGAGGGGGCGGGCGGAGTGGTCGGCGAGGCCGACGGTGTGCGCGACGGTGGCGGTCAGGAGCTCGGGGTCGCGCAGGGGTGAGAGCTCCACCCACCAGACGCCGTCGCGGCGCGCGTGCTGGGGGCCGGTGGTGGCGCGCAGGGCGAGCCGTGACTTGCCGACCCCGCCGACCCCGGTGAGGGTGATGAGCCTGCGCTCGCGCAACAGGACGTCGAGGAGGCCGATTTCCTGCTCCCGGCCCACGAAGCCCGCCGGTTCCGGCGGCAGGTTTCCCGGCACGGCGCCAGAGTCTGGCCGAGGGGCGCCGCCCGCGGGGTCCGACTGATTGTTGTTGACCGAGTAATCACCGAACACGGAAGCATTGTGCGTGATCTTCCTTGGCGGGAGTGCGGTTCGCGCCGGATGCCTGTCGCGACCTGCCCGCCCCTCCAGCGTCGCTCAGGCGGTGAGCACGATCCGCCGTTCCGCGGAGAAGGCCCCCCAATTGCCGTCGGGCAGGCGGGCGCGCAGTTTCACGGTCCACACCGTGCCGGCGGGTTCGGTGACCGTGAGCCGGTGTTCCGCCCGGCCGGCGGGCACCGCGCCTGTACCGAACTGGATGACCGTGGTGGGCGCTCCGTTGACGAACAGCTGGTACTCGCTGGTCTCCCGGCCGGTGTCCGGCGCGGTCCAGGAAAGGGTGACCGTGCCGGGTGAGGCGGTCGCGGTGAACTCGGCGGGGGCGGTGTTCGGCCGCTGGCCGGGGCCCGCCGGGGTGGTCACGTCCACCGGGGGGCCGTCGGGGGAGGAGTTGTCGGCGCCGTCACGGGCCCGGACGGTGAACGTGTAGACGGTGTCCGGCTGGAGGCCGTCCAGGGTGGTCTCGGTCTGCGTCGGGCCCGCGGTGTGGATCCTGATGCCGCCCTGGTAGACGTCGTACGAGGTGACGCCCGAGTCGTCGGTGGCCGCGGCCCAGGTCAGCCGGGCGGAGGTGGGCCCCAGCGCGCGGCCCGTGGCGGTCGGCGGGGCCGTGGGGGCCCGGTGGTCCTCGGCCTTGGCGGCGGGGGTGGTGGCCGAGGCGGCGGCGCTGGGCGCGGAGGTGTTCCCGGCGGAGTCGCGGGCCCGGATGGTGAAGGAGTAGCCGGTCTGCGGGGTGAGGTCGGTGACGTCCACCATGGTTTTGTCGGCGGGGACTTCGCGGACCAGGTGGTCGCCCTGGAAGACCAGGAAGTTGGTCACGCCCTGCGCGGGGGCGGGCGACTGCCACATGACGTGCACCGAAGTGGCGCTGCCGGCCTGCGCGGTGAGGCCGCCGGGGGCGGCCGGCGCGGTCGTGTCGGGCGCGGTGCAGGCAGCCAGGGCCGCCAGCACCGCCACGGCCGCCGCGCGCGCCAGGGCCGTCGCGGCGGCCGTCGCGGCGGCCGATGCGGCGGCGGGCGTGGTCAGCCGGGCCGCGCGGCCCGGGGCGGTGTGCGGCACAGGGGCGCCCTTCCTCCGCTTCCTCATAAAGGTCTAGACATGTATGGCACGGGGCGGGGCGGCCGGGCAAGACCCGCGCGGCCGGAACCCGCTCTGGCCGCAAGGGTGCGGGGGAGGGGCGGCGGCGGTCGATGTGGCCTGGTTCGTCTTCTTCTGATCATGTCTGGCATTATTGCGAAGCCTTTGCAATAGCATCAGAACATCAAGAGCGGGGATGTGCACGACATGACGGCCCGGACAGTACGGGGAGCGGCCGGCGCGACGCTGGCCGCCGCACTCATCACGGGCGCGGCGGCCTGCTCGGCCCCCTCGGGGAACACGGAGGGGTCCGCCGGAGCGGCCTCCGCCGTGGTCGGCATCGCGAACGAGCCCGAGACCCTCAGCCCGCTGCTGGGTTACGGCAAGGACGGCAACTCCAAGATCTTCGACGGGCTGCTCACCCACGACGCCGGCATGAAGCTGAAGCCCGCGCTGGCCGAGGCCCTGCCGGAGGTCTCCGCGGACGGGCTCACCTACACCTACAAGCTCCGCCACGGCGTGAAGTTCAGCGACGGCGCGGCCTTCGGAGCCAAGGACGTCGTCTTCACCTACAGGACCATCCTCGACGCGAAGACGAACAACGCCTCCAAGACCGAGCTCGACGCCATCGAGGGCGTCGAGGCCCAGGGTGACGGCGCCGTCGTCTTCAAGCTGAAGTACCCCTACGCGCCCTTCGCCGAGCGGACCGTCCTGCCCATCGCCCCCGAGCACATCGCGGGCGCCCAGGACGTCAACAGCGGCGCCTTCACCACCAAGCCCGTCGGCACCGGTCCGTACCTGCTCACCGGCTGGTCCAAGGGCGAGAAGCTGAGCTTCAGGGCCAACCCCTCGTACTGGGGCGGCGAGCCGGCGGTGAAACGGTTCACCATGGCCGTCGTCAAGGACGACGACGTACGGGCCACCCGGCTGCGCTCCGGCGAACTGGACGCCGCGATCCTGCCGCCCAACCTGGCCGAGGGCTTCGCCCGGGACACGGACCGCACCCTGTACGCGGCCACGTCCTTCGACTACCGCAACGTGACCCTGCCGACGCACAACAAGGTCACCGGCGACGTGGCGGTCCGACGGGCCCTGGACATCGCCGTGGACCGGGCCGCCATGGTCGACAAGCTCCTGGAGGGCGGCGGCAAACCCGCCCACGGCCCCGTCCCGACCGGCAGCCCCTGGTTCACCGCCGGCACGGAGCGCCCGTACGACCTCGCCCGGGCGAAGCGGATCCTCGACGACGCCGGCTGGGCGCCGGGCGCCGACGGCATCCGCGCCAAGGACGGCGTCCGCGCCTCCTTCCCGCTCTGGTACACCTCCGGCGACAAGATCCGCCAGGACCACGCCCTCGCCTTCGCCTCCGACGCCAAGAAGGCCGGCATCGAGGTCAAGACCGAGGCCGGCACCTGGGAGGTCATCGAGCCCCGGATGAAGACCGACGCGGTCCTCGCGGGCGGCGGCTCCCCGGCCGACCCCGACTTCGACCAGTACCTCCTGCTGACCTCCTCGCTCGCGGGCGACGGCTTCAACAACATGGCCCAGTACGACAATCCGGTGGTCGACCAGGCGCTCGCGGACGCCCGCAAGAGCGGCGACCCGGCCGTGCGCAAGGCCGCGTACGACACCGTCCAGCGCGAGCTCGTGAAGGACCCGGGCTACGTCTTCCTCACCCACATCGACCACCTCTACGTCGTGAACGACAAGTGGCAGTCGCTGACCACCCAGGTCGAGCCGCACGACCACGGCCTCGGCTCCGGCCCCTGGTGGAACGTCGAGAGCTGGAAGCCGAAGCAGAAGTGAGCCCGGGCCAGTGACCTCCCGCTCCGTCCGCCTCCCCTGGGGGCCGATGGCGCGCATGGCGGGGCGGCGGGCCCTGTTCGCCGCCCCCGTCCTGCTCGCCGTCACCTTCGGCGTCTTCGCCGTCGCCGCGCTGTCCCCCTTCGACCCCGTGAAGGCCTACGCCGGGACCGCGGGCCTCACCGCCTCGCAGGCCGAACTCGACCAGCTGCGCGCCAACCTCGGCGCCGACCAGCCGATGGTGGCCCGCTGGTGGCAATGGCTCACCTCGGCGCTCACGGGCGACCTCGGCACCTCCTCCGTCATGCGCCAGCCGGTGGCCGACGTCATCGGCGAGCGCGTGGGCTGGTCGGCGCTCCTCGCGCTGAGCGCGTTCGCCGTGGCCGTCCTGCTCGGGACCGGGCTCGGCGTACTCGCCGCCCGCCGCCAGGGCGGTTGGCTGGACCGGGGTGCCTCCTCGCTCGCGTACACCCTGGAAGCGGCCCCGGCCTTCTGGCTGGGCCTGCTCGCCATCTGGTTCTTCTCGGTGCGGCTCGGCGTGCTGCCCTCGGGCGGCCTCACCGACGCGGGAAGCGACGTGGTGACGGCGGACCAGGTGGCGCGCCACCTGGTCCTGCCCTCCCTGGTCCTCGGCGTCTCCCAACTCCCCTGGTTCTTCCTGTACGTCCGCCAAGGCGTGGCCGACGCGCTGCAGGAGGACCCCGTACGCGGGGCCCGCGCGCGCGGCGTGGCCGAGCGGCGGATCCTGCTGGCGCACGGCCTGCGCTCCGGAATGCTCCCGATGCTGACCCTGATCGGATCCCGGGTGCCGGAGCTGATCACCGGCGCGCTGCTGGTGGAGACCGTGTTCAGCTGGCCGGGCATCGCGGCGGCCACGGTGCAGGCCGCCACCTCCGTGGACTTCCCGCTGCTCGCCGCCCTGACCGTACTGGCGACGGCGGCGGTGCTGGCCGGGAACCTGCTGTCCGACCTGCTGTACGGCCTGGCGGACCCGAGGGTGGGCTTCGATGGCTGAGGTGACCTGGCGCCCGCACGGCCGCGACCGGCGCTCGACGCGCGCCGTGCGGGTGCGGACCTCGGTGGCGCTGGTGGCGCTGCTGGTGCTCGCCGTCCTGCTGGTGCCGGCGCTGGTGCCGGTGGACCAACAGGCGGTGGACCTGTCGGCCCGACTCCAGGCGCCGTCCTGGTCCCACCCCTTCGGCACCGACGACGTGGGCCGCGACCTCCTGCTGCGGTGCGTGTACGGGCTGCGGATCTCGCTGCTGGTCGGCCTGGTCGCGGCGCTCGTCGCCACCGTCATCGGCACGGCGGTGGGCGCGGCCGCGGGGGCGCTGGGCGGCTGGACGGACCGGCTGGTGATGCGGGTGGTGGACACGCTGTCCTCCATCCCGCACCTGCTGCTGGGCATCTTCCTCGTCGCGATGTTCCGCCCGGGGGTGTGGCCGGTGGTCGTCTCCGTGGCTCTGACGCACTGGCTGTCCACCGCCCGGATCGTGCGCGCCGAAGTGCTGTCGCTGCGGTCGCGGCCCTTCGTGGACGCGGCCGTCTCGGGCGGCGCCTCGCGGTGGCGGATCACCGTCCGCCACCTCGTGCCGGGCGTGCTGCCGCAGGCCGGCCTGGCGGCCGTCCTGATGGTCCCGCACGCCATGTGGCACGAGTCGGCGCTGTCCTTCCTCGGCCTCGGGCTCCCGGCCCACCAGGCGAGCCTGGGCAACCTCGTCCAGGGCGCCCGCGGTTCCCTGCTCGCCGGCGACTGGTGGCCGACGCTGTTCCCCGGCCTCTTCCTGATCGTGCCGACCCTGGCGATCGCCGGACTCGCGGGCGCCTGGCGCGAGCGCCGCAACCCCCGCCGCCGCTCGGAGCTGACCCTGTGAACCCGCCCCCGTCGCCGTCCCCCTCCTCGTTGCCGACCACCACCGCGGCTGCTCCCGCCGGGCGGCCGGTGCTCGCGCTCGACCGGGTGTCGGTCCGCTTCCGCATGAGCGGTGGCCGCCACGTCGAGGCCGTCACCGACGCCACCTTCGACCTGGGCCCCGGCGAGTGCCTCGCGCTCGTGGGGGAGAGCGGCTGCGGCAAGTCCGTGCTCGCCTCCGCCCTGCTCGGGCTGCTGCCCGGCAACGCGGAAACCGCCGGGTCGGCCTGGCTGGGCCCGGACGACCGGCTCGACCTCCTGGCCGCCGACGAGCGGACGCTCGCCCGCACCGTCCGCGGCCGCCGGGTCGGCCTCGTCCCGCAGAGCCCCGCCGCGCACCTGACGCCCGTCCGAACCGTCCGCTCCCACCTGGAGGAAACGGTCCGCGCGCTGACCGGTACGGCCAAGGGGCGACTGCGCGCGGCGGCCGGGGCCGCGGCGGAGCGCGCCGCCTTCCCCGCCACCCACCTCGACCGCTACCCCCACGAACTCTCCGGCGGCCTCGCCCAGCGCGCCGCCACCGCCCTGGCCCTGATCGGCGACGCGCCCCTGCTCCTCGCCGACGAGCCGACCACCGGCCTGGACCGGGACCTCGTCCACCGCACCGTGGACGAGCTGCGCGCGCACACCCGCGACGCGGGCCGGGCCCTGCTGATGATCACGCACGACCTCGCGGCGGCCCGGCGCATCGCCGACACCGTGGCCGTCATGTACGCCGGGCGGATCGTCGAACTCGCCCCCGCCGACGCCTTCTTCGGGGAACCGGGCCCGCGCCATCCCTACGCCCGGGGACTCCTGGAAGCCCTCCCCGAGCGCGCCTTCACCCCCATCCCCGGCGCCCCGCCCGAGCTCGGCTCGCTGTCGCCCGGCTGCGCCTTCGCCGCGCGCTGCCCGCGCGCCGACGCGCACTGCCGGGCGCAGCGGCCCCCGCTCACCGAAGGGGTGGCCTGCCACCATGCTTGAGCTCACCGGCATCACCGCCGGGTACGACCGCCGCGCCCCCGTGGTGCGGGACGCGCACCTGAGCCTGCACCCCGGCGAGTCCGTCGGGCTGCTCGGGCCGAGCGGCTGCGGGAAGTCCACCCTCGCCCGCGTCGCCGCCCTGCTGCACCGTCCCGACCGGGGGACGGTCGCCTTCGACGGCCGCGCCGTGACGGGCTTTCGGCACCGGGCCCCGCGCTCCCTGCGCATCGGCGTCGGAGTCGTCTTCCAGCAGCCCAGGCTGTCCGCGGACCCTCGCCTCAGGCTGCGCGACCTCGTCGCCGAGCCGCTCCGCGCGACCGGACGGCGTAACGAGATCGGTTCGGCGGTCGACGCGTTGGCGGCGCGCGTCGGCCTCGGCGCGGACCTGCTCGCCCGGCGTCCCCACGAGGTCAGCGACGGTCAGCTGCAAAGGGCCTGCCTGGCACGGGCGTTGGTCTTGCGCCCGCGCTGGCTGGTCTGCGACGAGATGACCGCGATGCTCGACGCCTCCACCACGGCGGCCCTGGTCGGGGTGGTCGAGGAGTACCGGGCGGAGACCGGCGCCGGACTCCTCGCGGTGGGCCACGACCCCGTCCTGCTCGCCCGCTGGTGTGACCGTACGACCCGCTGGGACGAGATCGTCAAGCACTGAAGGCCGGTCACGGACGGTCAACACCCGTTTGGCGGACGCGGGTTTCGCCCGACGGGGCCTCCTCCTGCGCCACCATGGCGCCGCGAAAGGAGGTGTTCCCCATGGTGATCTCCCTCTCCGTGGTCGTCCTGCTCCTCGTCCTCGCGTGGATCTTCCTGCGTGGCGGCGGTCTCAAGCTCTCGCACGCGATCGTCTGCGTCCTGCTCGGCTTCTACCTCGCGAGCAGCAGCATGGCCGCGACCATCCACGACGGCCTCTCGGCCACCGCGAACGTGGTCTCGGGCCTCAGGCCCTAGAACGGGCGCGGCGTGATCGACTGTTGCGCCTTCGTGAATCATCCGGCTCTTCCATGGACTCCACGGGCAGTGCGATCTAGCGTCTGGCGGCGGCGCGATGTCAGACGCATTGTCAATAGAACTGAAGAGAATGGAGGAAGTCCGGATGTTCCGAAGAGCGCTGAACTGCGCCGTGGTCCCGGTCCTCGCCGTGTTCACGGCGATGTACGCCATCGTCCCCGCGCAGGCCGAAGAGATACCCAAGGCCCCAGGCCACCGCCTGATCAGCCACTACGACGGCAGCCCCGCCGCCGCCGTCCCGCTCCCGGGCGAGGCGCCGCCGCAGCACCCCTTCCTCGCGCCCAACGGCCGGAGCGGCATGCACTCCGACGCGGCCGGCAGCGCGACCTCGCCCTGGTCCGGGCCGCTCGGCAAGAACCCGCAGGTGACCAGCGAGAAGATCGCCGCCCTCGGCGGGGAATGCGCCACCGCCACCTTCGACGCGGGCGGCCGCCTGGTCACGGTGTGCGGCACCTTCTCGGGGTTCGAGGTCAGACTCCTCGAACCCCGTACGCTCGCCACGCTCGCGGAATACCGGCTCCCGCAGCGCTCCTCGACGGTCGAGGCGATCACCTCGCTCGACTTCGCGAAGATCTTCAAGGACACCTCGGGCGGCGCCTACTTCTACCTGGACGACCAGGACCGCGCCGTGCTGGCCGACTCCCGCCAGCACGTCCTGCGCCTCTCACACGGACAGAACCCGGACGGCAGCTGGAAGTTCACGGTCGCCGACGACTGGGACCTCACCGGCCAGGTCCCGCACGACTGCGTCACCTGGACCAACCTGCGGCCCAGTGGCACCTGCGATCCCGTCACCTCGGTGATGCCCGACTGGAACGGCCGCATCTGGTGGGTCACCCGTCAGGGCCGCGTCGGCACCGTGGACCCGGCGACCTCGGAGATCCGCTCGGTCCGGCTCGCCGGCGAGGAGATCCAGAACTCCTTCTCGGTCGCCGAGGACGGGGTCTCCATCGTCACGGACCACGCCCTCTACAGCTTCCGCGCCACCGCCGACGGCACCCCCGAGGTCCAGTGGCGCCAGACGTACGACCGCGGTACGGGCACCAAGCCCGGCTCCGTGAACCAGGGCTCGGGCACCACCCCGGACCTGTTCGGCAACGGATACGTCGCCATCACCGACAACTCCGACGACCGGATGAACGTACTGGTCTACAAGCGGGGCGTGAACGTCCCGGCGGACCAGCGGCTGGTCTGCAAGGTGCCGGTCTTCGGCGCCGGCGCCTCCACCACCGACAACTCCCTGATCACCTGGGGCAACAGCATCGTCGTCGAGAACAACTACGGCTACGAGAACCTCACCTCGCTGTTGCTGGGCAAGTCGGTCGTCGGCGGCGTCAGCCGCATCGACGTCCGCGCCGACGGCAGCGGCTGCGACACGGTCTGGGAGAGCGCCATCCGTTCGCCCTCCGTCGTCCCCAAGCTCTCCACCGGGAACGGGCTGCTCTACTTCTACGAGAAGGAGCCCAACTCCTGGGGCATCGACGCCTGGTACCTCACCGCGGTGGACTTCCGCACCGGTGAGCGCCGCTGGCGGCAGCTGACCGGCACCGGCCCGCTGTACGACAACAACTGGGCGCCGATCACCCTCGGCCCCGACGGCACCGCCTACGTCGGCGTGTTCAACGGCATCGTCGCGGTCCGCGACGGGGGCTGAGAACGCTGCCGTGAGGGAGGGGCCGGCCCCGGACCCGGGCCGGTCCCTCCCTCACGGGGAGTCCGAGCCGCCGCCGCCCCCGGTGGCTCCGCCGACGGTGCGGATCAGGTCCCTGGCCTCGCCTTCGAGCCGGCGGGTGAGGGGCTCGTCACGGATGCCCTGGCCGGCGAGCGGGGCGGCGAGCTGGGCGGCGAGGCGCGTTGCGGTTGATGGTCAGCGAGACGTCGGCCCCTCGCACGGAGATCGCGCGCTGCCTGGCGTCCACCAGTACGTTCCGGTCGCGGCTCGGGCCGTACGGGGCGAAGGAGACGGGTTCGCGGCTGCCGAGGGCGGGCCGGAAGCAGGGGTGCACGTGGAACTCGTCCTCGCCGGGCTGCGGCGGCCGTCCTCCTCGGTGATCCGCCGGCTTCCCCGCTCGTCCGCGATGTCCCGGCAGCGGCTGAGGAACTGGATCGCGTCGCGGGGGCGGGGCAGGGAGCGCTGGAACAGGCATGCGGCGGTGGGCTCCCCCGAGACGGTGCGGGGGAAGAGCCCGCCCCACAACTGCTCGGGTGTGAGGTCCGTCTTCAGAGAAGCGGCGGCCCGGCTTCCAAGTGCCCGTCAGATGGGATCGGTTGCCCCGCCGATGTCAGGAGCCGGCCAGGCGTTCGATGGCTACCAGGGCGGCGTCGTCGCCCAGGTGGCCCCCCGGCGCGTGGGCCAGCAGGTCCGCGCACAGGTGGCGCAGCAGCGCGTCCGGGCCGTCGCCGGGCCAGTCGGCCGCCCGGTCCGGCAGCGGGTAGAAGTTCCCGGCCGCGTCGCGGGCCTCGATGACTCCGTCCGTGTAGAGGAGCACGACGTCGCCCGGTTCGAACGGGAACGACTGCGCGGCGAAGCCCGTGTCGACGTACTGCGTCAGACCCAGCGGGGGCGCGGGATGGTCCACCTGGAGCGGTACGGCGCGGCCCCCGCGCAGCAGCAGGGGCGGCGGGTGCCCGCAGCTGAGGACGCGCAGGGTCATCTCCCCGTCGGGGATGTCGAGCACGGCCGCGGTGGTGAAGCCCTCGCCCGGGCGGCCCGGATCCTCGGCCTCGTCCGCATCGGCGGCGACGGCGGCCTCCAGATACGCGACCAGCTCGGGCAGGTCCGTCTCCTGGTGCGAGGCGGCCCGGAAGGCACCGAGCACGATGGCCGCGTCCCCGACCGCCGCCAGGCCCTTGCCCCGGACGTCCCCGATGAGCAGCCGGGTGCCGTGCGCGGTCCGCGCCGCGGCGTACAGGTCGCCGCCGATCTGCGCCTCGGCCTCGGCGGCCAGGTACACGCAGGCCACCCGCAGCGGCCCCATCCTCTCGCGCAGCGGCCGCAGCACCACCTGCTGCGCGGCCACGGCCACGGAGCGCAGTTGGGTGAGCTGCTTCTCGTGCGCCTCGCGCAGGTGTGCGAAGAAGGTCACGAAAGCCGAGATCAGGACCAGCGCGATGATCTGGAAGGTGTGGTTCAGGTCCGTGAGGGTGGTCCGTGCGACGGCGACGATCACCTGCGCCAGCACCGCCACCGCCCCGACGAACCCCGTCATCCGAGGCCCGGCGAAGGACGCGGTCAGGGCCGGGGCGGCGACCAGGAACGGCCCCAGGTGGACGTCGGGCGGTGCCAGGACGTCGACCACCGTGACGAGCGCGATCAGGGCGAAGGGAACCGCCGCCAGCGCCATGCGCGGTTCCCCGTACCGGCGAGTACGTGCGGGCGGCAGCCGAGGGTCCATGCCTCCTGCATACACCGGGGTCGTGCTTCCCGCGCACCGGCCGGGCCGGGCCGGACAGGACGGAGCCCGGTCCGGCGGGTGCCGGACCGGGCGACGGGAGGTCAGCTCACCTGGAGGGTGACGTCGTCCACGACGAAGGAGGTCTGGAGGGACTGGTCCTCCAGGCCCTGGAACTGCAGGGTGACGCTCTGGCCGGCGAACCGGGAGACGTCGTAGCTCTTGAGCGTGTAGCCGGAGCCCGCGTCCACGTTGGACAGGGTCTCCAGGGTCTGGCCGCCCACCGAGACCGTGAAGGTGTCGTAGACGACGTCCTCGGTCTCATCGGTGTCGATGTGCAGGTAGAAGGAGAGCCGGCCCGAGGCGCAGCCGGACGGCAGGGTCAGGGACTGCGTCGCGCGGTCGGTGCGCGGGGAGCCCCAGCCGTTCAGCCACGCCATGTACGAGCCGCTGTGCGCGACCTCGCCGGACTGGTTGGTGATGACGCCGGAGGTGGCGCTCCAGGGGCTGGAGCCGTTCTCGAAGCCGCCGTTGGCGACGACCTGGGCCGGGGTGCAGGTGCCCGTGCCGCCACCCACGGTCAGGGTGTACGTGGTGGTGTGGCTGACGGTGCCCGAGCCCGTGACGGTCAGGGTGTACGTGCCCTGCGCAGCGCCCGCGCCGACCTGGACGGAGAGCGTGGAGGAGCTGCCGGACTGCACGGAGGCCGGGCTGAGGGTCGCGGTGACCCCGGCCGGAGCGCCCGAGACGGACAGGGCGAGGGTCTGGGGGCTGCCGCTCACGGTGGTGGTGTTGACGGTGGAGGTGACGCTGCCGCCCGGGTTGGCGGAGCCGGCCGCGGGGGAGGTGGCGAGGGAGAAGTCCTGCGCCGGGGTGCCGCCGCCCACGGCCTGCTTCCAGACGGCGTAGGCGACGCCGTCGGCGCTGCGGTCCAGGACCGTCGCGCTGATGTTGGCCGTGGTGTCACAGGAGCTGTGGTAGCAGGAGTCGTAGGCCGCGTTCGCCGTGCCGCCCCACTTCGCGGCCTGCGCCGAGGTCTTGCGGGCGCTGGCACCGGCCGCGTAGCCGGAGGTGGGGATGCCGCCCTGCTGGAAGGAGTAGTCGTCACTGCGGCCCTGGCCCTCGGTGTTCTCCTCGGGGGCGAGGTTCAGTGAGGTCCAGTACGCCTTGAGGGGGGCCGCGGCGGTGGAGTTGACGTTGTTGATGAAGTATCCGCCGTTGGTCGAGCCGACCATGTCGAAGTTGTAGTAGGCCTTGATGGCCGACTTCTGGGTGCTGCTGAGCTGGCCCACGTAGAACTTCGAGCCGTTGAGGCCCTGTTCCTCGTCGGTCCACCACGCGAAGCGCACGTGCTTGGTCATCGTCGGGTTCTTCTGGGCGAGGACCAGCGCGTTCTCCAGCAGGGTCGCGGATCCCGATCCGTTGTCGTTGATGCCCGGACCCGCCGAGACGCTGTCGAGGTGCGAGCCGAACATGACCGTCTGGTCGGCGGGGCCGCCGGGCCAGTCCGCGATCAGGTTGTTCGACGGGTAGGTGCACGAGGTGCAGTTCTGCTCGGTGACCGTGTAGCCGGCGGCCTGCAGCTTGCCCTTGATGTACGCCACGGACTGGGTGTAACCGCCGCTGCCCGCCCGGCGGTTGCCGCCGTTCTGTGAGGCGATCGAGTTCAGTTGGGTCAAGTGCCCCTGAACGGCGGACACGTCGATGTTCGGCGCGCCCGGGTCGGGTGTGGTGCCGCCGACGGTCAGCGCGTAGTCGACGGTGTGCGAGAGGGTCGTGCCCTGGCCCTTGACGACGACGGTCGAGGTGCCGGGAGCCGCGTTGGAAGAGGCGGTCAGGGTCAGCGTGGAGGACTGGCCGGACTGCACGGTGGCCGGGTTGAAGGAGGCGCTCACCCCGGCCGGCAGGCCGGACGCGGTGAGGGTCACCTGCTGGGCCGTGCCCGTGGAGACCGCCGTGGCCACGGTGGTGGTGGCCGAGGCGCCCTGCTGGACGGTGCCCGAGGACGGGTTCAGCGCGAGCGTGAAGTCGTTGTTCTGGCCGCTCGGGGTGCAGGTCGGGTCGGCGGACTGGGCGGGAACGCTGATGGCGTCCCAGGCGCCCTTGGTCTTGTTGAACAGGTTGCAGGTGGTGTCCAGCGACTTGGCGGAACTCAGCGTCGCCGTGCGGTACTTCTTGTAGGACATGCTGGAGGTCTTCAGCAGCATGCCGCCGTAGAAGATCTTGCCCGCGTTCTGCACGCCCACGCCGGTCAGCGTGGACTGGTTGCAGGTGCTGCTGTTCGGCTTGCCGCCGCCCGGGTTGGTGCCCTCGGCCAGCAGGTAGAACCAGTGGTTCAGCGGGCCCGCGGCCGCGTGCACCTCGGTGCCCGGTATCGCGGAGCTGTAGCAGGCCGGGTCGTTGTTGACGGCCGGCGGGTTGTACATGTTCCGGATGGGCCCGGTGCCCACCAGGTTGATCATCTCGCCGACGGTGTAGTCCGGGGTGTCGTACGGGGAGGGCTCGTTGGCGAACGCCTCGGTCAGCGCACCGAAGATGTCACCGGTGGCCTCGCCGAGCCCGGACTCCTGGCCGCTGGTGCCGCCGGGGGTGTTGGAGTCGATCGCGTGCCCGTACTCGTGGGCCACCACGTCCACGCCCGCGATCCACTCGTTGGCCTGGTTGTGCCCGATGGTGACCGAGCTGCCGTCCCAGTACGCGTTCAGGTCACCGAGGCCGACCTTGCCCGGGAAGCTCCGGCCGTTGCCGTTGACGCCGTTGCGGCCAAGCCACTGGCCCAGCATGTCCCACTGCTTCTGCGCCGCGAACATCAGGTCCGTGCAGCCGGTCTCCTTGGAGGTGGCGTTGCCGGTGCCCCAGGAGTCGGAGGACTTCGAGAAGACCGTGCCGGAACTGTAGTCGGCGCAGGTCAGACCGGCCCGGTTCGGGTCGCGCAAGGAGTACGTGCCGCCGGACGCCGTGGTGTCGATCGTCAGTGGGTTCGGGCCGTTCCACTTGCTGTTGCCGTTGCCGGCCACGACGTCGTCGTAGCGGTCGACGACCTTGCCGGTGCGGGCGTCCACGAAGACGTGCAACTTGCTGGGCGCCGTCCGGGTACGGCCGGAGAGGACGGTCTCCCAGGCCAGGACCTGCCGGTCGTCCTTGAGCTTGACGACCAGGCGGCTGCTCTCCACCTTGTCGACCTTGGCCAGCTCGCCCCGCGAGGCGGACTCCGCCGCCTTCGCGTCGACGGACGGGGTGGTCGCCACGTCGATCACGGTCGAGGAGGCCGACTGGACGGCGCGGACGCGGCCCTCGCCGTCGGCGAGGACGACCGCGTCGCCCCCGACGACCGGCAGGCCGCGGTAGCTGCGCTCGTAGGCGACGGAGTACAGGTCCTGCACCCAGGGAGTGACCAGGCGCCGCTCGTACTGCTGCTGAGGGGAGTTGACCAGGGTGTCGAGGCCGCTCTTGACGGCCGCGTCGGCGGCGGCGACCGCGCGCTCGGCGGACTTGGCCTGCCTGGGCGGTACCGGTTCGGTCTGTTGCGCGGCCGAGGCGGTACCGGCCAGTGCTCCGGCGAGGCTCGCGGTCAGCGCGAGGGCTGCCACGGACGCCGTCCATCTGGTGGGCTGCAAGAGTCCACTCCGATCGTGTTGTGGGGGGTCAGGCTTGTACGCGTCGCCGAGTATGAGCGTGGACATGACGAGATTGGGACATCCCTGCACGCATAAGACGCGAGTTATGGTGCGGTCGCGTCACGCTGCGTAAGCTGCCTGAATGCAGCTGGAGTTGAGGCATCTGCAAGCCGTCTGCCAGATAGCGGAAGCCGGCAGCCTGGGGGGCGCGGCGCGACGGCTCGGGATCTCCCAGCCCGCGCTCTCGGCTCAGCTGCGCAGGATCGAGCGGGTCACGGGCGGCGAGCTCTTCGTCCGCGGCCGACGCGGGGTGGAGCCCACCCCGCTGGGCCAGTTCGTCCTGGCCAAGGCGCGCCGGGTGCTGGGCGAGATGGACGCCCTCGGCGCGCAGGCGCGCGCCATGGCGGCCGATGCCCCGCTGCGCCTCGGCTGCATCCTGCTGGTGCTGATCGACGGGCTGCTCGCCCG
Organism: Streptomyces sp. NPDC060031; assembly: GCF_042736805.1. Classification (NCBI taxonomy): domain Bacteria; kingdom Bacillati; phylum Actinomycetota; class Actinomycetes; order Kitasatosporales; family Streptomycetaceae; genus Streptomyces; species Streptomyces sp. NPDC060031. The sequence goes on along the minus strand of NZ_JBHWVM010000050.1, from coordinate 1,330 downwards.
CACCGGCCTGTCGCTGTCCGGCCGGGAGATCATCGTGGACCTGGAGGACTCGGTGACGGCGCTGGTACGGATGCTCGGCGCGGGCCAGTACGACGTCATCGTGTACGGCGAGGTGAACGAGCACGAGGTCCCGCTGCCCGGGGGAGTCCTGGCCCGGACACTGGTCTCCAAGGAGCCGTTCTGCATCCGCATGTCGGCCGGGCACCGGCTGGCGGCCCGGGGGGCCCTGGATCTGGCCGACCTGGCCGAGGAGCAGTGGATGGCGCTGGTGGAGGACGACGACGGCGGCCCCGAGGCCCTGGTCGAGGCCTGCGCGAAGGCAGGTTTCGTCCCCTCGCTGCGCTACCGGATCACCGACCGCAAGATGCAGCACGACCTGATCGCCGCGGGGCGGGCGATCTCCCTGAGCCAGCCCACCGCCCCGGCGGTGCCGGGGACGGTGATGCGGCCCCTGATCGGCAACCCGGTCACCGGGCGCATCCGGCTCGCGTGGAACCGGTCGGCGGTCTCCGCCCACCAGGCGGGGCTCTTCTACCGCGCGGCGGTCTCCGCGTACCTGGCCAATGTGGACAACAACGCCTTCCACCGCGCCTGGTGGAACGCCCACCCGGAGGCGCACCCGACTCTGGACTGACCGGGCCGGCCGATGCGGCGCCCCTGTCCGCGGCTACGCGGGGTCGTGGACGAGGCCGGCCACGTGGTCGGTGATCAGGTCGAGGATCTCCGCGGCGGCCTCGTCGTTGCCCAGGACGAGGAGGTTCAGGGTCATCCCGTCCGTCATCGCCGCCAGATAGCGGGCCAGGACCGGGACGGGGACCGCGAAATCGAACTCCATGGCCTTGCCGAGCCGCCCGATGAGCTCGCCGTAGGTCTCGCAGTACATCTCGTACTGCCGCCGCGCCAGGTGCTCGAAGCCCGGCTCGCGCAGGGCGTACTGGGTGAGTTCGTAGGTGAGCATGTGCTCGCCGGGGCTGGCCGCCACATCGTCCCAGTAGGCCTGGAAGCCGGCCCGGATGGTCTCCCGGAGGGTTTCCCTCGGCCGGATCGCCTCCGCCACCACCGTGACGTAGTGCCCGGTGATCGACTCCATGACGGACTCCAGCAGGGCCTGCTTGGAGTCGAAGCAATAGTGGAAGACGCTCAGCGACACGCCCGCCTCGGCGGCGATCGACCGGGTGGTCGTCCGGGCCACCCCGTCGCGGGTCATCGCGCGGATCGCGGCCTCCGTCAGCTGTCTGCGCCGCTCGGCCAACGGCATCCGCGCCATGAAGTTCCCTCCGGTATCGCCCGACGCCGAAGCGGGTGTCCGGGCGGGCCGACCGGCCCGCCC
>NZ_JBHWVM010000049.1:0-54905 GCF_042736805.1 Streptomyces sp. NPDC060031 | reverse complement strand
CCGGAGCGCCAGGCGATCCGGCGAGCGCGGCACGCTGATCACGAACGGGGGGACCGTGCGGGTGGCCTTTCGTCACGCGAGCCGAGGTGAGGTGACGGTTTCTTCGGACTCTTCAAGTCCGCGTTTCAGTCTGTCGGCTCGGGCTCGGCTGTGTCGTACGCCGGGGCCGGCGGGCCCGGCCGGCTCAGCCCGCGGCCCCGGCGGACCGGCTCACTTGGACTGCGTGGAGACGCTCACACCGCTGAAGTCCTGCGCGGCGGCGAGGCTGAAGTAGACCCAGCCGGACGGCGGGTTGTCGATCGTCAGGGTCTCGCTGTTGCCGGCGTTGGTGGACTTCGCCTGGTAGCTGCTGGTGGTGGCCCAGCTACTGCCGCCGTAGTACAGGTCGGCGTTGCCGGTGCCGCCGCTGCTGGTGATGGTCAGCTGCTTGACGCCGGCCGGCAGGTACACGAAGTGGTAGCTGTAGTTGCCGGTCGCGGCCGCGAGGTTGTCCCGGCGGCAGTTCTTGTCGAACTGACGGGGGTCGCTGATGGTGCAGAGCGGGGTGGACGAGGCCTCAGGCAGGGGGCCGCAGTCGTTGGTCGCGCAGGTGGTCGTCAGCCAGGTGGCGAAGCCGGCGTCGTAGCTGGTGCCGATGGTCTGCTTCAGGAAGGTGCGGGCACCGTTCCAGTCACCGGAGCGGTACTTGTTGAGCACGGTCTCGACGTCGGCAGGGTGCGCCTGGAGCATGTAGCGGACCGCAAGGAAGCCCCAGCGGTAGACCCGGTTCGAGTTGACCTCGGGGTCCCCGTCCTGGTTGTAGACGGTGTCGAACAGGTCGCTGAGCTTGTAGGTCTTCTTGCCGGCCTCGCCGATCGCGTCGGCGTTGCGCTCGCCCCGGTATCCGAACGAGATGTTCTCGGCGATGCCCTCGACCCACCAGATGGTCGGCGTGGTCAGGCTGGCCTCGAAGTCGCCGGCCATGTTGTAGCGGCCGTCGAGGTAGTGGGTGTACTCGTGGTTGAGGTTCCAGATCTGGAAGTCCGGGCGCAGCCAGTGGGCCTCGTGGGCGATGAAGCGGGCCTGGTTGCCGGCGGTGGCCGGGTTGCCCTCCTCGTACATGCCGCCGTTGTCGACGTCGATGTTGTAGATGGCCCAGGCGTACAGCGAGTACTGGGTGTAGTCGTCGAAGACGACGACCTCGAGGTTGGTGTTCACGTCACCGGGGATCGCGCCCTTGTCGCCGATCACCCGGTGGAAGTAGGCGTCCTGGTTGACCAGGCTGGTGCAGGTGTTGGCCAGCTGCCCGGGAGACATGTCCTGGGCGCGGATCTTCAGGTCGGGGGTGCACGTGTGCTGGATCGGCAGGACCGCCGGGAGCACGCGGTCGCCCAGGTCGCAGATGGCGTAGGCCGCGCAGTTGTTCTTGTCGTACTGGCGCGTGTACCAGCCCAGGTTCATGGTGATCGGCGCGGTGGGGCCGACGTTCGGGTAGCGGTTGATCAGGTCCTTCAGCAGCGGCCGGACCCGGTCCTTGAGCTCGGGGACGTCGAGGGCGTAGCCGAGGTAGCGGCCGACGTTGCTGACGACGTCCAAGCGGTTCAGCTGCGCGCCGTTGCGCGTGATGAAGCCGGCCCAGGTGTTGAGGATGGTGGGGTCGGCCTTGAGGGCGGCCCGCCAGCCGCGGTCGTCGTTCTTGGCCTTGAAGCCGTTCTCGACGACCCACTCGACGTGCTGCATGGCGAGGTTCATCTGGCCGGGCCAGGTGCCGTCGTAGCTGCCGAGCATCCACTTGACGACGCCGGCGTACCGGCCGGCCGCGTGGGTGCTGTCGATCAGCGTGACGACCTCGTTGAAGATCTCGCCGTTGGCGTCGGTGACGTCCTTGCTGCGCGGGGAGGCGAAGAAGGCGTCCAGCGCGCCGAGCGCCGCGCTGTCCAGTGCCGTGCCGTAGTCGCCGACGACGTCCGCGTTGTTGTCCTGCACGTAGTAGCCGGCGCGCAGGAACAGGACCAGCTGACCGATGGCGGCGCTGTTGTTGCCCGAGTAGGTGGCGGAGGCGTCGCGCAGCGCGGTGGCGACGGTCACCATCTGGGCTTCACGGAATGCCTTCCGCGCGTTCTCCCCGGTGAGGCTGAACAGCGGGTAGGTACAGGTGATCCGGGGGAGGGCCTTGAGCTGCTGGACCAACGCGCTGCCCGTGGCGTTGATCACGCCGGAGATGTCGCCGCACTCGTCCCCGGCGGCGGCCGAGGACTGCTTGTCGGCCTTGTCGGCCTTGTCGGCCTTGGCGGGGTTGATGGTCGGGGCGGGTGCCGGGGCGGACTCCTCGGCATTGTCCTGCGCGGAGATCCGGAAGCGGGAGCCGTTGCTCATCGCATCGGGCGACTTGGGGACGGGGATCGACCGCGGCGCCGAGGCGGCGGTTCCCCTTGCGTTCGTACCGGCCGGAGTCGTGGCGCCGACGGAGGCGGCCTGGCTCTGCGGTGTGAACAGGCCGAGCGTGATGAAGACGGCTGCACCGAGCGCAGGAAGTCTGCGCGCGGTGGCCTTCGATATCCGGAAGGGCTGCATCTGTGGGGGCCTCCGGGGCCGTTGTGGCCGCGTGCTGGGGACACGGGCGGTTGATGTGTGACATGTAAAATTTCACATGTCGCATCGCTCCGGAAGGTTTTTGGCCAGATTACCGGCCACCGCAACTGAAACGTTGTCAACTTCCGGCTCCGGAACTCCGCCAACCACTCGTACCGGCGTCCGAGTTGGGGACGGCCCGACGCCCGGACGCTCCGACGCCCGCCATGACCGCGCACCCACCCGCTGGTTCGGCACCCTGGCCCCCTGACCGGGTGGCGCGTGCGTGCCACGGGTCGCACGCGGGGGAACTACGCCAGGTACTCGGAGAGGATTTTCCGCACGACCCTCTGCAGCACCGGGTCGATCATCAGAGCCGGGGTGTCCCGCTGGTCGCACACGATGGTCCATCCGCGGGCGCAGATCATCTGGTTGTCGACCACGCCGGTGCCGGCGAAGAAGAGGTGCGCGGGGTCGACCAGGCGGTAGGGGAGCCGGCTGTCGCAGTTCCCGGTATCGCCCCCGGTCGGCGACCAGGGGATGGTCACGCCCAGCAGCGCGTTCTCCGGGCGGCCGGGCTGCCGGAACGGGTGGGTGCGTCCGGTGCCCGACGTCCACGACCGCGCGCCGCGCTCAGGCTTGGCCGCCGCCCTTCAGTGTCAGGCGGCCCGCGTCACCGCGCGGTGGGACGAACAGCAACTCGGTCGACTATGCCGGTGCCTGTGCGTTCTCGGGCTTCCACCCCCAGGCCGTGAGCATCCCCGGCGACATTCCGGTGCACCTGGGGGAGTCCAGGCAACGTACGGCCTCGTCGAGCTGGGCGTCGTCGATCAGGCCCGTCGCCACCATGTCCGGCCGCGCCCGGCTCCAGGTGTCCGCCCAGAAGCGGCTGATCGCGCTCCCCGGCAGGAGGGGCGGTACGTGGATCTCGGCCGCCACCGGTTCCAGCCCCGCCGCCCTCAGCTGGTCGGCACGCCGTGTGACCTGGGAGACGTCGGTCCCGATGCTGTCGCGCAGCCCCTGCCACATGGCCCGCATGGCGCGCGTGTAGGGGGTCACGGGCGCCGAGGCCGTGGTCAGGTCGACGGCGTCGCTGACCACCAGTACCCCTCCTGGGGCGAGCAGCCCGGCGAGCCTGGAGACCATCTGCTGCGCGGACGGCAGGTGCATGAGCACGAACCGCGCGTGGACCAGCCGGAACAGGCCGGGTGAGAACTCCTCGGAGGTGACGTCCGCCTGGAGAGCGGTCAGCCCCGGCACCGGGTGCGCCTCGAGGAACCGTACGTCGCGGTCCACCGCGAGGACCTGTGCCACTCCTGCCTCGCCGAGCAGCCGCCGCGCCACCGTTCCCGTTCCCGCGCCGACCTCCAGGCACCTCCAGCCGGGTCCCACTCCCAACTGCCGCAGCCGGGCCATGGTCGTCTCGTCGTAGGTGAGGGCCCCGAGGTCGATGCGGTCGTCCTCGCCCCGGTCCTCGGGACGGAAGACCCGCTCACCGTATCGGCCCTCGCTCGGGGGCTCCGCACCGGCCATGGGGCCATTGTGGCAAGCGGGAGCCGATACCACCTGTCGGCGAGCGAGCGAGCGGGCGGGCGGGCGGGTGGTCGGGCGGGGCGGGGCGGTTCGGGCGAGCCTGGCTGCGGCCAGTGACCGGATGGGGTGCCACGGTCAGCCCGGCGTCCGTGGCGCGGCCGGTCACGACCACGCTGCCGTACGGATCGTGGTGCGCGAGGTCGTCGGGCGAGAGCGGGCGGCCCTGGGCGGGGCGCAGGGTCCTGCCCGGATCCGAGGGCTGGTTGAGCCGCCCGTTCCTCAGGCGATCGGCTGGGCCGGAGTCGCCACCGTATGTGCGCATCCGGTATCGGTGGTGGCCGGAATGCGCATGCGGCGCAGGACGCCCCGGGTGGTGCGGCGTGTGAGGGTGCTGCGCCAAGTGATGTCGGGGTGGCGGGATCGTAGGTGGGACAGGGCGCGGGTATCGAGTCCGCTGGAGTGGAAGGGCTCGTCGATGTCGACGCCGGTGATCACGCCCTCACCGCAGTCGGCGCAGGTCTGGTAGTGGACCTGCCCGACGACTTTGCGGACCCGGACGAGGAGTAGGCACTCCTCCTGGGGCCCGGCACCGGCACCGTCGGTGATGCCGGGGATGTGGGAGGACAGGAACTCGATGTCGCGGTAGGCGAGGATCCTGAGCCGCAGTCTTTTGACGAATCCTCCGCGGCGCCCGTGCCTCGCCGCGTGGGGGGAGGCGGCGGTTTCCGGGGCGGAACGGACGACGGCGGGACGCGCGTGGAATCCAGACATGCCTCCCGACTGCCCCGAAGGCCCGCCCTGACACGCTCCCGATCCATCCCGCCGGCCGGCCGGATACCGGGAAGGGACGCCCGAGGACGCCCAGCGCCTCAACGCCTCAGCGCCGACCTGCAATGATCAACGGCCGTATCGGTCCCGATACGGCCCGAGAGGTTGCCGGAGAAGATTCCGTGAAGCGCAGCACCGCGGCGACCTCCCGGCAGGACCGGAGAGCGCGGGGCCCCCGCCGCGGCGGCCGCCGCGCTGCCCGCTCCCCCCGCCGCACCCGGGCCGGGTTCCCAGCCCCGCTTCTCCCGCGCCCGCTCCGGGCACTGCGGCGCCCGCGTCCGAGCCGGTTGTGGCGCCGACCGCGCCGACGGTCGATGGGCGGGCACCGCCTCCGGCGAGCGGATGGGGGACCGTTGACTGAGGGCCTGTAAGGCTCCTGGGCACCGTTCGCGCTCAGCTGCGAGCAGGGAGTTGCAGGGCAAAACGCCGAACGGCATCGGTGAAGGCATCTGGATCGTCGAAATTCGCGAGATGTCCAGCCCGCGGGATCAATTCGATGCGGGCGCGCGGATGCGCGTGCACGAAGTCCATCTCGCCGGACCGGAAGACGGTGTCCTTCTCGCCGTTCAGGATGAGCACGGGAGCCGCAACCTGGCGCATCGCATCCGCGTCGAAGCGGCCCAGTACCTCGCCCCATGCGGCTGGCAGAGTGTGGAAGGCGTACCCAGAGCGGATGGTGGCATCCACCACCTGGGGAGGATAGAGCCGACGCAGCAACCTGTCGTTCCAGCGGGTCAGGCGGGCCGCTGGTATACGAGGGACAAGCCCGGCGACCCACCGGTACGGCACTGCCCACGGACCACACGTCGAGGCGCTGGCCCCCGCGAGAACCAGCCCCCGCAATTGCTCCGGACAGCGTCGCGCGAACTCCAGCGAGGCGTATCCACCAAGCGAATGCCCGACGACCACAGCCGGCCCATGGTCGAGCGCTCTCACCGCAGAAGCGATGATCTCCGTCGCCGCGTTCAGACTCCAGGGTTGAGCAGTGCGTGCGCCGTGACCTGGTAGGTCGATGGCGGCTACCGGGAAGTCTTCTTCGAGCGCGGCGAGCTGTGGGCTCCATTGACCCGCGCTGAACCGCGTCCCGTGTACGAAGATGATGGGCGGTGCCTGCGCAACAGCGGTCATGAGTCCCCCGGATCCGTGCTCTGTTCGGACCGACTCTAGTGGCGGGCCGGTCCCCGGTGCGGGGACGTGGAAATGCCGGCCAAATGAGGACGACGCTCAAACGGCCGACTGCGACGGGGCACGGAGTGTGACACACCGTTCGTGTGGGCCCGTAGACGGGTGGTGAGCCAGATGAGCGCGGCGACGAGGAAGCCGCCGATGGCGTTGTCGAGGACGGCGTACATGGCGCACCCAGCCCCCTGCGGCTGGGTGCCTGCCGACGCCTGCGGCAGCCGCGTGGTCGTGATGGCAGGCGGGGCCGGATCTGCGGGTGCACCTGAATGACAAGACACCCTCGACCCAGCCGGTCCTTCCCCGTCCGTACCCCGGCGCAGTGCGCTCGGACGAGGGCCCCACGGCTCCGTAGGTCCGTAGCGCAGCCGCGAGCACTCGTATCGGACCACTGGTCGGGCGTACGGCCGCCAGTCGGCCCAGTTGGACCTCCTGCTGTGAGCCACATGGGCGGGTGAGGCTGGTTGTGTCCAGCCTTTGGGAGGTCAGCGTGCTAGAGATATAGAGCAATAGTCGGAAAACAGGAGGTATGTAGTGATGCGTGCACATCTTCTCCGCATGGCAGCCGTTGTCGGTACTGCCGCGGTCATGACCCTCGGCGGCGCCGCCATGGCAAGCGCCGACGGGGGTGTCGGCAACTCAGGTTTCGGTAACTCCGGCGTGGGCAATTCCGGCATCGCCAACTCCGGCGTAGGCAATTCCGGCATCGCCAACTGGGGGGTGGGCAATTCCGGCATCCTCAACGGCGGGGTGGGCAACTCGGGCCTCGGCAACTCGGGCATCGGCAGCTCGGGCATCGGCAACACAGGAATCGGCAGCTCGGGTATCGGCAACTAAGGCGACTCCTCGGGCGCTGTTCCACGGGTAGACGCAGGTGAAAGGCCACCGCGCAGCGCCGCTCAGGCGGTGGCCGCGTCACGCCTGTTCGGTGCCCCCGGGCCGCCGTCTCGACGTGCGGACCGGGGGCGCCCGTGCTCATCCCGATTCCCCGGGATCCGCACACCGAAGTGGTCTATGGAGACCCTGGTGCGGCCGTCTTCGAGGTCCGCCTTGCAGAGTGCCTGGCCGACCCGGAGGGCCCCGAGTTCTGCGTCCTCGTCCCGTCCTGAGGCGGAGCCTCAACGTGCAAGGGCGGCTCGAACGCCCGGTTCTTCGGTTCCGTCGACCGCAAGCGGTTCTCCGACTGCTTCGTCTACCACCACGCGGGCCCGGGCGTCCGTGCCGGTCAGACCTCCACGGTGTGGTCTGACTACAACTTCAAGGTGGACAAGGTCTTCTCACCGCGGCCTGACGGCTCCCCGTCGGACCGGGCGGCCTCGACGCCTTCTGCGGTCAGTTGCCGGGGAGTTCGGGGCCGCCGGGCCCGGTGACGGACGCGTGGTGCATCCGCGGCCACGGGGTCCGGCGGCGGACCGGGCCGGTGGGTCAGCAGCGCGGGCAGGCGTCGCGGATGACGCGCCAGGTGAAGGTGGTGCTGCCCGAGGCTCCGGCCGCGTCAGTCGCGGTGACGGTGACGGTGCGGGTTCCGCTGCCGCGGAGCAGGCCTGTGATCAAGCCGGTGCTGGCGTTGATCGAAGCGCCCAGCGGCAGGTTGACGGCAGACCAACTGTACGGGGTCGTGCCGTCCGTGGCGGAGATCTGCAAGTGGGCACCGTCGTACTGGTAGTCGACCTGATTGCCCGGATTGGCCACGACCGGGGCCGCGGCCACGCTACGGGCCACCGGGGCGGTGGCCGTCGAGGCGGCGGCCGGGACGACCGGGGCGGTCAGTAAGGCGGTCAGGCCTAGGGCGAGCGCTGCCAGGCGGCGCGGGGTGCGCGGGAGCGTGCTCAACGGGACCTCCGAACTCGGCGGGGCGGCAGCGTTCCGGTACGGGTTCCGGAGGCGGTCGATCCCCTGCGTGGGTATGTGCGTTCGAGGTGCGATGGGGCGTCGGAATCATAGACGGGCAGGAGCCTGGCGTCGACGGGTCGACGGGTCGACGGGTCGACGGGTCGAAGGGTCGCCGAGTTCCGGGCACGGGAACGCGGGGATGCCGGCTTCAGGACTGCCGAGGCGCCGAGCACCACAGGGCCCGTCGCACGTGTTGACAGAGGTGCTGGTCAGGATGGTGGCCATGACAGACGGAGCGACCTTTCGGCGTGCTGGCGGGCAGGTATCGGAGCGAGTGGACATGGTGGGGGCTCAGCAGGTTCAGCGGGTCGCGCGAGCCGTTCCGTCGCCGCCCTGGGGCAGGAATCGCCTTCGAGTGACGCGAATCGTTCCTGCGGTGAATGTCCTCGGCCGTGTGGGTGAGCGCAGCCCGCCATGTCTCCGGCGAATGTGAGGAGGCCGGTAGAACGCCGGGGTCGTCCCGTCGTACTGAAGGGTGTTCGTGATGAGCCGAGGCTTGATCGTCGTGGATGTGCAGAAGGACTTCTGCGAAGGGGGCAGCGTTCCCGTCGCGGGAGGCGCCCAGATCGCCACCGCGATCGCCGAGCTGGTGGAGCGGAGCGCGGACGGCGACTACCAGTACGTCGTGGCCACCCGCGACCACCACATCGACCCGGGAAGCCACTTCTCCTCCAGCCCGGACTTCAAGGACAGCTTCCCCGTCCACTGCGTGGCCGGAGACGAAGGCGGCGAGTTCCATCCGAACTTCGCCCCCACCGTCGCCGGCGGCAAGGTCCACGCCGTCTTCTTCAAGGGCGCCCACAGCGCCTCCAAGAGCGGCTTCGAAGGCGCGGACGCCGAAGGAACCTCCCTCGCCGACTGGCTGCGCGCCCGCGGAGTGAGGGATGTCGACGTGGTGGGCATCGCGACCGACCACTGCGTGCGCGCCACCGCACTGGACGCCGCCGCCGCGGGATTCAGCACCCGGGTACGCCTGAACTACTCGGTCGGCGTCGCCCCGGAGACCATCGCCTCCACCCTGGACGACTTCCGTCAGGCAGGCATCGAGACGTCCGGCCAGACACCGGTGCCGAGTTAGTCCGGCACCGCACACGCAAGATCGGCGCGCTCGTCGTCGGAAGCGAGCGGTCTGCAGGAGGTGCTTCGGGTGGTGTGCAGAGGGCTTACCCGCACGCCGCAGTTTCTCCTACGGGAAGCTGCGCTGCCGGGCGCCTGAGGATTCCTGGTCCTTTCGCCGAGGCGGGCTCCGTCAGGATGCGTGAGACGACAGCGGGGTGAGACCGGCCCGGTGGCACCCGGCCATGTGTGCAGCCCCTTCCTGACGAGTGAGGAAGGGGCTGCACAGTCAAGGGAGACACTCGACGTGGGTCCGTCCCAGCACTCCGCCGCCTTCCAGCTCCAAGTACTGCTTCAGGACCTGGATACCCGCCTGGGTGGCTGCGGCGCCCCGCGCGTTGCCCTGGCCGTGCTGGGGGAGGCCCGGGTGACTGGGCGCGCAGCAGGGGCGCAGGGCCGGGAGTACGTGGAGCTGTCCTGGCTGGCCCGGGTCCGGGGCACCGCTGCCTCGGACCCGGGAGTGGTCGGGCACGGCCCAGGGCTGCCGGTGCGCACCGTATGCCTGCGGCGGCATCGCCATGACGGCGCGGTGACGGCGCGGTGCGAGCAGCACGGAACGGCCGTCGAGTCGGTGATGGAGCGGCACTCCGGTGGTGGGATCCGCTGCGTGGAACTGGGCTGGGGAGCCTCGGAGTTGACCACCTCGGGCAGGGTGACGCGCTGCGGCTCGACGGATCGGTGAGCAGCGCCGGGGGGAATGCTCGCGGGCGGGCGCGCCGTGACAGGGCCTGCGTCAGCTGTCGGGAGGGTCGGGCAGCCGACGGAGTTCGAGCAGAGCCACCGCGATCTTCACTGCGGTCGAAATCGTCAGGGCCTGCAGAAACGGCATACCCATGAGCCACAGAGCCACCATCATGACCGTGAGCACCAAGAATGCCGGTAGCAGATTGGTCCGCCTGATCGCAGTCCGCAGGTGTCCGGCTCTGCTCCGACGCTGATCGGACGTACCGATCGGGCGCGCGGTGACGCCTTCCTCCTCGGCTTGCGCCATGTGCTGCTGCCCTTCCCTCGCGACGTCTCCGGCAACGAGTCTTGGGTGCGACCCGGCGGACTGCCACTGCTGCCACTCGTGCCCGCCGCCATCCGAGGTACAGGTTCACCCCACCGGCACCGATTTGGCGTGCGCGGGCGAGGCCCGGTGCCCAGAGCGTGATATTCGGCCCGCTTCCCAGGCATTTTCCCGGGCTGGTGGGTGTGGTGCTGGTCGGACAGCCGCGGCCGGAGCGGGTGCAGGAGGTGCGGCCGGCCGGCCCCTGTTGTCGGAGGGACTGGCTACTCTCCGGCCATGGAACTGCCCTAACAACACCAGGCCCTCCGTGGAGGAGATCGTCGCAGCTGTGCCCGGACTCGGACCGTATGCACGGCCAGCCGTGGTACTGGCCACCTTTGCCCGTCCAGCCGGCGACGGGCACGGCTACGTCTTCGACCAACACTGATCCACCCGACCGGCACGCTGCGCGGTCGGCTGCCTCACGTACGCAGGTACGAGGCCCCGTTGAGGTCCAGAACCGTCCCCGAGGCCCATTCGGCCACCGGTGAGGCCAGCCACAGCACGGCCGCCGCGATCTCGTCCGCCGACCCCACCCGCCCGAACGGGCTCTGGGAACGGATCGCCTCGCCCTCCGCCCCGCTCAGCCGGTGCGCGACCCGCTCCGTCGCGAAGAACCCGGGTGCGACGGAGGCGACCCCGATTCCGTACGGGGCGAGGTGCACGGCGAGGGACTGGCCCAGCGCGTGCACCGCCGCCTTCGTCGCCCCGTACGCCGGGTGGTCGGGTTCGCCGCGGAAGGCCCCGCGCGAGCCGACGTTGACGATCCGGCCACCGCCGCCCTGCTCGATCATCCGGCGAGCCGCGAGGTGGCTGAGATGCGCCGTCGCGAGGAGGTTGACGGATACGTGGCTCTGCCAGGCGGCCGCCCAGTCCTCGTACGAGGTGGTGGCGAGCGGGTGCGGGAGGTTCACGGCAGCGTTGTTGACGAGTACGTCCAGGCCGCCGAGTCCTCCCGCCGCGGTTTCGGCGACGGCGTGCGCACCGTGCGGGGCGGACAGGTCGCCTCCGGCTAGCACGTGCCCCGTACCGACGAGGGAGCCGAGGGTCTCCTCGGCATCCTCGCGCCGCGAGCCGAAGTGGACGGCTACCAGGTCGCCATTGGCGGCGAACGCCTGAGCGAGCGCGCGGCCGAGCCCGCGCGAGGCACCGCTGACGAGCACACGACGGCCGGTTTGCGGGAAGGCGCGTGCGGAGGGGGAGGCTTCGGTGGAGGGGGAAGACGCTACGGAAGTCATGTGGATCATGATGCCCCTCGGTCGGCGCGGCCGGGTCAGTGCTCCGCCCCGCTCCGGCTGGCTCGGTTCAAGCTCGGGGAGAGGTGTGCGACGGGCCCCGCCTCGACGAGCCCCGCCTCGGCGGCAACGCCGTGCCGGCTCGGCCGGCGTCCGGTCGCCGGGAGGTCGGACGGAAGCGGCACGCCGAGGCGTACGTCGATTCCGTTATCCCGGGTATGCGCAGTATGGGGAGGGCCACCCGCGTGCCGGGTGGGGGCTCCGGGCAGGGCGCTCCGCCCGTGCCGGGGCCCGCTCCTCCGTCCGACGGACTACGGAAAGTGACTTCTGATCATGAATTCCTCCCACACGGTGCGTCCCCCTCCCGTACGGGCGGATACGGGGAGCGACTTCGCCCGGCTCTCCCGGAAGATCCAGGAGGCTGGGCTCATGGCCCGGCGTCCCGGGTACTACGCACTGCGCATCGCAGCCGTGACGGTCCTGTACGCCGCCGGGTGGACGGCCTTCGTCCTGATCGGCGACAGCTGGTGGACGCTGCTGGCGGCCGGTCTCCTCGCCTTCGTGTTCGGACAGGTGGCGCTGCTCGCGCACGACCTCGCCCACCGGCAGGTCTTCCGGCTGCGCAGGGCCAGTGAGGTGTCCGGGCGCCTCGCCGGCAACCTTGGCATCGGCATGGGGTACGGCTGGTGGCAGGACAAGCACACCCGCCACCACGCCAACCCCAACCACGAGGATTTCGATCCCGACCTCGACCCGGACGTCTTCGTCTGGACGCAGGACCAGGCCCGTGCGGCCAGGGGACTGCCGCGGCTGCTCGGCCGATCGCAGGCGTTCCTCTTCTTCCCGCTGCTCACGCTGGAGGGGTTCAACCTGCACGTGTCCGGGGTGCGGTCGCTGTTCGACCGTTCGCTCAAGCACCGCATGTGGGAGGGGGCCCTCCTCGCCGGGCACCTCGTCGCCTATCTCGGCGCACTGTTCCTGGTGCTGCCGCCCGGCAAGGCGGTCGTGTTCCTCCTCGTCCACCAGTGCCTCTTCGGCGTCTACCTCGGCTCGATCTTCGCCCCGAACCACAAGGGCATGCCGATCTTGAGGGGCGCCGACCGGCCCGACTTCCTGAGGCGCCAGGTCCTGACTTCCCGCGACGTGCGCGGAGGCCGGTTCACCGACATCGTCCTCGGCGGTCTCAATTACCAGATCGAGCACCACCTATTCCCGAGCATGCCCAGCCCGCACCTGCGCAGGGCTCAGGCCATCGTCCGCGGGTACTGCCAGGAGATCGGGGTCAGCTACCTGGAGACCAGCCTGATCAACTCCTACCGGCAGACCCTCGCCAGCCTCCACGCGGCGGGCGCCCCCCTCAGAAGGCCGCGGACCACCTGACGCCATGATCACCGGCCGGCACGCGGGAGGCCGTGCGGTACGCGGAAAGGCCGGCCGGTACGCGAACGCGGGACACCGGCCGGCGTCAGGCGGGGCGCGGCGGCCGGCGCGGGTCGGACCGGGCGCAGCGGACGCAGGTGGTGGCCGCCGGACGGATCTCCAGGCGCTCGGGCGGAATCGTCCCGCCGCAGCCTTCGCACTGCCCGTACTCGCCCCGTTCGAGCCGTTCCAGCGCCCGGTCCAGTTCTTCCAGGTGCTCGCGCGCCTGCGCCATCAGGGCGGCCACGTGGGCCCGCTCGAAGGCGGTGCTGGCCCCCTCGGGGTCGTGCTCGTCGTCGACCGCGACCAGGGCGTTCGCCGCGACGATCCCGTCGAAGTCGCGGCCCAGCGCGGCCGTCCGCGCCAGGGTGTCGGCGCGGTCGGCCGCGAGGCGTGCGCGGGCGGTCCCGAAGGTGGGCGGGCCGTGCTCGTCATGGCCGTACCGGGATGCATCGCCCATGCGTGCCACAACACCGGGCCGCGGTCCCCGATTCCCCCGGCCACCGCGTCCGGAGGTTTGAGAGGGATTCCAGCGGTCACACGAGGCCTTGTGGAACCCGTTCCCACGTAAAAACTGTCGGGTCTCCTTCTGATCAGGCGCAGCCGGGCCGTACGACGTAGAAGATCGCGTCGATGGTCGTTGAGCCCTGCGTGAGTGGCTCTCCGGGTCAGGGGGATGGGGGCGGGGGCGGCTTCGGCCGGGTGGTACCGGGAAGGCAGGCGACTGCCGGGTTGTACGTCCCGAACGTTCCCGAGGGGTTCTTCTTCCAGAGCCACAGGTGCAGGGCGTAGTGGACGGGCTGGCCGGGGAAGTGGCCGAGATGTGGGCCGGTGAAGGGCCGGCCGAACAGCTTCGGGCGGTCATCGTCCGTCCCCATGTCCTGGTCGCGGTCATAGACGAGCCACTGGACGCCGACGAGGCGTTTGCCCCCGAGCCCGTCGTCCTCGTAGTAGAGCGCGGCGGGCTTCGCCGGGTCGACGGAGTTGTCGTACGCGTGGTTGAAGTGCGGGTAGCCGAGAGCGCCCGATCCCGCACGGTCCTCGATGCAGTATTTGTCCGGGACGTAGCCCGACTTCACCGCGGCGGCATGCCGCAGGAACGGGGCGGTCGCGCGGTAGGCGGTCGCGCGGTCGGCGCCGGCCCTGCCGGTGTCGATGCCGGCAGGGGACGCGGAGGCCGGGGCAGCGACGGCCGCGAAGGCGAGAGTGGCGGCCGCTGCGAGGGCGGGGGCGGGACTGCGGACCATGCGCGGACTCCTCGGTGGGGGGCTCGTAGCGAGCAGGATGTCCCGCGCCCGCCGGCCCCGCCACACGGCCGGACCGGACGGCTGACCTCCTGCCTCGAACGAACCAAGGACCGTTTCGCGATCGGTCCGCACGGGGAACCGGTATGTCCAGTCCACAGAACTCCGATGCCACGGGGGATCCACGGGATGCACCTGGGTTCGGGCACGGAACGCACTACTGCCTGGGAGCCCCGCTGGCGCGGCTCGAACTCGAGATCGCGTTCGCATTGGCGCTACGTGCGCGCGGCAGGGGCGACGCGCCTCCAGGCCCGGACCACGGGCACGGAGCCCAGCTGATGATCGACATGCCGGGCTGCACAACACGGGTTGAGCGATCCGGGACAGTTGCCCTCGTGAGCCGTGAGCCGTGAGCCGTGAGCCGTGAGCCGTGAGCCGTGAGCCGTGAGCCGTGAGCCGTGCGCCGCGGACTCGGGTGGTGGACACCCATCCGCACCACCACCTGCGGCGCGTCTACTACGACACGGCAGGGCCCGTGGCGCCGGCCGCGACGCTCCTTGCCTGGCCGCGGTCTGACCTCGATGGGACCACACCCGGCCCTTGACCGGACCTCGACCGAACCCCGCGCCGCAGTCGAGCGCGGGGATCGAGGTGTACGGGGGCGCAGGGGCTACGAACCGGTCATTCCGTCCCGCCAGGCGTGGGGCCGGGGCCCGCCGGGGCGGGGCGGCCGGGGAGGAAGAGGGAGCCGAAGGCCGCGCTGGCGGTGAAGAGGGCTGCGAAGAGGAAGGCGTGGCCGTAGCCGGCAGTGAGGGCTTGCACCCCGGGGCTGAAGTGGTCGCTGGCGGCGCGGGAGGCGATGGCGGCAAGGATCGCGAGGCCGAGTGCGCCGCCGACCTGGCGGGAGGTGTTGACCAGTCCGGAGGCCAGTCCCGCTTCGCGCGGGTGGATGCCGGTGGTGGCTGCGGCGGTGACGGGCAGCATGGCCAGTCCCAGACCGAGGGCGCAGAGTACGAAGGGCGCGGCCACGTCGGTGGTGAAGACGCCGCCCACGGCGATGCGCGAGAGCCACAGGAAGCCGAGGGTGCTGATGGCCATGCCGGTGACCAGCAGGGGGCGTGGGCCGGTGCGGCGGACGAGGTGGGTGGAGGTCCGGGTGCCGAGGATGACCGCGAGGCAGCCGGGCAGGAACCACAGGCCGGTCTTCAGGGCGGTGAAGCCGAGGACCTGCTGCATGTAGAGGGAGAGCAGGAACCACATCGCGAGCATCGCGGAGCCCAAGCCGATCATGACCAGGTTGGCGATGGCCAAGGTGCGGCGGCGCAGGACGGAGAGGGGGACCAGCGGGGCGGCGACCTTCAACTCGATGACGGCGAAGACGGCCAGGAGCAGGATGCCGAGGGCGAGGGCGGCCCAGACTTGGGGGGAGGCCCAGGATGAGCTCTCGGTGGAGATGATCCCGTAGACCAGGGCGGTCAGCCCGACGGTGACCGACAGTGCGCCGGGCACGTCCAGGCGGCTCAGGCCGCCGTGGCTGCCGTCCACGGCGGGCGCGTAAAGGAGTGCGGCGACGAGGATCGCGATCCCGATGGGAACGTTGACGAAGAAGATCCAGCGCCAGCCGGTGTACTCGGTCAGGAGCCCGCCGATCACGGCACCGGCCGCGCCGCCGACGGCGTTGACCGAGCTCCAGGCGCCCATCGCGCGGGTGCGGGCGCGGGGCTCGGTGAAGGTGGTCATGATCAGCGTCAGGGTGGCGGGGGCGAGGATCGCGCCCCCGATGCCCTGGATCGCTCGGGCCGCGATCAGCGTCGCACCGTCGGCGGCGAGCGCGCAGGCGAGCGAGGCGGCGGTGAAGATGCCGAGTCCGATGAGGAAGGTGCGGCGGGCGCCGACCAGGTCGGCGGCTCGGCCGCCCAGGAGCAGCAGCCCGGCGAAGCCGAGGGTGTAGGCGTTGACGATCCACTGCTGCCCGGCCGGGCTCAGGCCGAGGGAGGCCTTCATGTCCGGGAGGGCGACGTTCACGATCGAGACGTCCAGCACGACCATGAACTGGGCCGCGCAGGCGATCACCAGGATCATCGCCGTCCACGCGCCGCGGCGCGTGGACGGTGCGGGTTCGGTGCTGAGTGCGGGCGGAGCACTTGGCATGGGGTTCCTCAGGGGCGGTGGACGGATTCGGGTCGGGAACAAACCCCACCGAATGTCTGCCCCCGCGCAGGACCGCCGTCACAGGCGTGCGGCAACCGGGTGATCGGCCGACCGGGCCCGACGCCAAGGGCGACCGCACCACCGCCCGGGAAGGGGATGACGTGGTCGTCCTGGTTCAGCAGTGCGGGCCGACGCGCGGGTTTGCCGCGCTCCGTGTACTGGGCCTGTTTGGCAGATACCACCGAACGGGGAAGCCCGTCCTGGCCTGCGCATGCCGCCGCCCCTCTTCGCCAGTGGCCATTCAAGGACCCGCCGCTACCGGGAGCCGAGGATCCCCCGAGGACACCGCACAGCTCGCGGCCGCACCCGTCCCGGCCCACTGACCAGTCGTCAGCAGCGCCTCGGGGGATCCTCAGCCGTCAGGATGCGGGTGATGGTTGGGAACGGATCACGCCGGCACCAGCTGCCATTGCTGGTTGGCGCCGCCGCCAGCGGTCCACTGCACGACCTTGGCGCCGTCGCTGGTGTCCCAGCCGTACACGTCCGCCGCCAGCCCGCTGTCGTGGCTGACGATGGTGAAGTACCCGTCGCCGGTGGGTCGCAGGTACCACTGCTGGTTGGTGCCGCCGGTGGACTTCCACTGTTGAAGCTGGAGCCCGACGGCCGAGGAGTAGCCGTCGACATCGAGCACCTTGCCGCTACTGACGTAACTCAGTGAGTACGCGCCGCCGGGGGCGGCGTTGATCGTCCAGGCGCCGCCGTCCGTCTTCTGGACGATCAACGCCCCGTCCGCGGTCGACCCGCCGGCCACGGCGAGCGGCTTGCCGCTGTTGCGGTTGACGATGCGGTGATTCGTTCCCACCACCGGTTCGTTGGCGATCTCGAAGCGGTCAACCGTGCCCCAGTGGTGCGTCGCAGAGGCCCGCTTGGTGCCGGTGACGCGCACCCGGATCGTGTGCTTGCCGGAGGCGAGCCGGGGGCTGGTCCACACCGAGACGTCGCCGGTGCGGGCCGCCGAGTACAGGTCGACCAGCGCCTCGGCCCCGCCGTCGACGGAGACGCCCACCATGCCATGGCTCGGCGCGGTCACGGCGTGCAGCGTGACGCCGGTACCGTCGAAGCTCAGCGTCGTGGTGTCGCCCGTGACGTCACTGTAGGAGTTCGTGCCGGCGTACGGGCCGGTCTCGCCGCTCGTGTGACCCCAAGTGCCGTTGTAGGTCACCGCGGTGGCGGCGTCGTCCACATGGGTCGCCGCGTTGCCCAGGTTGAGGTACTCGACCGAGTCGGTGAACGTGGTGCTGCCCGACTTCGTGGTCGACAGCACCAGGTACACGCGGGAGCCGCTGGCCGGCGCGGTGAACGAGACCGGCCGGGTGACCCGGGAGCCGAGCGGGATGGTGAGGGGTTCGCTTCCGGACGCGATGACCGCGCCGTCAGGCCGGTCGAGTCGCGCCGTCCAGTTGAAGCCGACGGAAGTGCCGCTGACATCGTCGTTGAAGACGGTGACGTTCCGGGTGACGGTGCTGTTGTGGGAGTAGGAGGCCACCGCCTCCGGGAGCGGGAACGTGCCGTCCTTGTCCGACCGGCCGGAGGCCGACCAGTAGGGCAGGTCGATCGCGGCGACCGGGTTGAATGCGGCCTGGATACGTTGGATCTGCGGGTTGCTCCACGGGGCGGACAGGTTGTCCTCGCCGTAGACGGGGTGGCCGCCCTCTTCGGGGACGAAGTCGGTGCTCCGCACGCCGGGTACGAACCCGGCCCAGCCGGACAGCAGGGTGTAGGGGCGCAGGTCGCTGGCGTCCATGGCGCGCTTGGCGATCGTCGCGGTGGCGAACCACTCGAAGCCCTGCTTGGTGTTGGACTTGTTCCAGACGTACTCGCCCTCACCGTCGGGCCGGCCGGCCAGGGAGGTGCGTGCCTCGCCGTACGCGCCGATGCCGTCGAGGTAGTGCGAGAAGACGGCGAAGTTGCCGTTCAGCAGGCTGGGGTACGGGTTGGTGTTCCAGGCGGTGTCGACGCTGACCGGCCGGGTGCCGTCGTTGCCGTTCATCGCCGCGTACAGGTCCTTCTCGAAGGACTCGGAGTCGAAGCTGCTGATGTCCGTCTCGTTGCTCTGGCTCCAGCGGATGATCGCGGGATGGTTGCGGTCGCGCAGGGTCAACGCCACGGCGTGGTTGACCATGTTGTCGTGCCCGGCGACGAAGTCCTGGCAGCTGCAGGTGCCGCGGATCGCGGTCTCGTCGATGACCATCAGGCCCATCTCGTCGGCCACGTCGAGCATGTACGGGCTGCCCGGCTCCTGGTGGATGCGGACCACGTTGTAGTTGAGCCGCTGATAGTTGTCGACCGCCTGCGCCCAGCCGCCGTTGCCCGCGGACGGCGGGAGGAAGCCGGGCAGGGTGTCATAGGCATCGCCCTTGCCGCCGTTGTCGATCCGGTCGTAATCCGCGCCCTGCAGGCTGTCACCGCGGAAGTTCACGCGCACGCCGTTGACGTAGTAGTACTCGCCGTTCTGGGTGGTGTCCCGGAACCCGAACCGGTAGGTGGCGTCGCTGGTGCGGCCGTCGTCGGTGGATGCCTGGACCGACAGCCGGTGCAGCTGGGCGCGGTACCCGGCGCGGTAGGGCACGTTCGGCCACCAGTACGAGGCGGAGCCGAGGTTCCACGCCACCGGGCCGACCGTCACCTTGGCGGTCGAGTGGGCGGCCACGGTGACCGTGCGGCTGGGCAGCGAAGGGTAGTTGAACGACCCACCGCTGTCCGAGGTGAGCGCGCCGGTCAGCGTCACCGACCGCGAGCTGCCGGAGGTGTTCGTCACGGACACGTCGTAGGTGAGGGTCTGGTGGGCCACGGAGGTGCGGACGAACGCGTCGCTGACGTACACCGCCGGATACACGCGCATGAATGCCGAGCGGAAGATGCCCTGGGGGACCGCCTCGGACCAGTCGGCAGCGTCGGGAACCAGAGTCTTGTTCCCCTGCATCAGGGCGTAGCGGCCCTTCACGTTCACGCTGATCGTGTGGGTGGTGCCGGGGGCGGCGAAGGCGGATATGTCGAAGTTCGACGGCGTGAAGGAGGTGGTCTGGGTGGCCACCACCTGTCCGTCCACCGACAGTGTCGCCTGATGGTTCACCGCGCCGAACTCGATCCACACTGACTGGGGCTGCCCCGAGTTCGGCACGGTCACGGTTCGCGAGTACGTCGCCTCGTTCACGTCGGTGAAGCCCTGCTTGTACCAGCCGCCGCCGGGGACGGTGATCGACGTCGCCGAGCGGCCCTTCGGCGTGAAGCTCCACGTTCCGGCCAGGTCGACCGACCTGATCGCGGCGTTGCCCGCGGTAAACCCGTTGATGTCCGATACCGGCGCGGCGGACGCTGATGCCGGCGCGGCGGACGCCGGTGGCGGCGCCGCCAGGACCGCGCCCAGCAGCGCCGCGACGGTCACAAACAACTGTGCGAAACGTCTCCGGTGTGGCGGCGGACCGTGCTGGTGCATGATCACTCCTCGGTGTGCGGATCCGAAATAATGTGAACGCTCATATCCGCCACCCACGAAATGTTCTGTTGGGGTGACAGCGGCTCCCGGTACGTTGGCCCACCACGGGACACGGCGTGTCCGCCTGGACAACAGGAACTCGAGGCTCGACTTGCGGTGGGCGGCCGGTGAGGACACGGCGCTGCAGTTCGTGATGCGGGCGGGAGTCTGCGCGGGCCGCGGGCTGCGGGCCGCGGGTGCGAAGTCAGCCGCCGCGCCGACGACAGCGTATGACCGGCAGCGCGAATTCTTCGAGGACCTGATGGATGCTGTGGTCTTGTGCCTTCTCCCACTGCGAAACCCGCACTCCCGCGCGCGCAGGCCGGTTCGCTCCTCGTGCCGCCAGCCCCGTGGGCCTGGCGACACCTTTTCGGGGTCAGGAGGATCAGGAGGGTCAGCAGGTGGAGTTGGTCTGGGTGAGCAGGCCCATGCGATAGGGGAGTTGGGAGTAGTCGCCGCTCGCGGTGGGGCTGAGGCCTTGGTAGACGTACTGGAGCTTGCAGGGGTTGATGGTCAGGGTCTGGTCGTTGCCGGCCCGGACCATCTCACCGTGGCTGATGTCCTGGGTCCAGGGCGTTCCGTTGAAGGCGACGTTGTTGCGGCCCGCGAACGGTCCGGCCTCGGTGGCCGCCAGCGGTGTCCAGGTGCCGGTGAGGCTGGTCGAGGTCCACGACCGGAAGTAGCGGCGGCCGGTGGAGCCGATGGCCTCGACCACCATCAGGTACTCGTTCCTGCCCTGGACCCTGTAGATGTTGGACGCTTCGAAGAGGTTGTTGGGAGCGTCCGACATGATCAGCTGGGTGTTGCCGAAGCCGTTCGGGAAGTTGGCCAGGGTGGTCTGGGCCCGGTAGATGTGGCCGTTGTCGTCGGCGAAGAAGAGGTAGCAGTCGGCGGTGTCGCAGATCGTCCAGAAGTCGATCCAGCCGCCGTTGCCCTTGTTCTGGGTGACGATGGCGGGCTCGCTCGCGATGAACGTCTTCGGCGCGGACCAGGAGTGCGGGTTGCTCGGATCGGAGCTCGTGGAGTAGGTGGGCGGGCCGGTCTGGTAGACCATGTACCAGAGGTTCTGCGGGGCGAAGTAGAAGACCTGCGGCGCCGCCCGGTAACCGGGGCCCATCGCGGAGGTGTCCAGGAAGGTGTGCGGTGCGGAGGCGGCCTGCGACCAGTCGGCGAAGCTGTAGTGCACCAGGCCCCAGCCGCCCGAGGTGCTCGCCACGGTCGCGTAGACCTGCCACTTGTCGTTGTACCGGATGACTGAGAAGTCCTTGACCGAGACCACGTTGTGCGTGGCATCGGACTTCGGCCCGGCCAGTACCCCGCTGGAACTCCACTCGAACGTCGACGGCAGCGAACCGCCCGCGTTGACGTCGGCGACGGGGACGAGCTGCCACTGCTGGTTGCTGCCGCCCCAGTCTGCGTACTGCACCACCTTGCCGCCGTCCGCCGTGGAGGCGCCCTGCACCTCGACGGCCTTGCTGCTCTGACGGTTGATCAGCCGCACGTAGCCGCCGGTCGAATCCGCCAGCCGGAACTGCTGGTTGGTCCCGTTGAGGTCCTGCCACTGCACGATGTCGGTGCCGTCGGCGGTGGAGAAGTTGTAGTTGTCCAGGACCTTGCCGGAGTTACGGTTCATCAGGCGGTGGTAGCCGTTGCCCGAGTCCACGAACCGCCACTGCTGGGCTTCGTTGTTGGTCCGCGTCCACTGCACGACGGCAGCGCCGTTGGACGACACGAAGTTGTAGTCGTCCATGGCCTTCCCGCTCGCCCGGTTGACCAGGACGTACCACTTGCCCGCGTCGACCGTCGCAGCTTGCGCCTGCTGCGCGTTCACCACGGCCAGCAGACTCGCGAACAGGATTCCCGCCAGCGCGGCAGCCACTTTGGGGAGCCAGCCACGCCGCGGCAAGACCCGTGAGGCCCTACCAAGACCCGTCATGATGTCTCCTCTGATCACATTCAGGGCAGGGGGCGCCCGTGAAGCGTCATGGGGGATGCCCCTGCGGATTCGCGTATTGTTAGCGTTAACAATTTGAAGTCCGGCAACTCCCCTGCGGCTTGGGGGGATTGGTGGTGAGGTCACCGGAGAAAATCACGGCGTCTGAACTGGCGTCAAGAGGTCCGTCACCGGCGGCAAGTTCGCTCGCCGGGCCGCGCGGCTCTGACCTGGGCCGCCTCGGTGAAATTTTCAACTACTGGTGGGGTGGCCGCCTGTGGCCGTGCGGGGCCGTCTTGACGTGTCCGCCGGCCGCCCTCCACCCTTTGGTCCGGAGGCGCCCCCTGCCGAACCCGGTGGTGACGGCGGCAGGCCACCGCGCGCCCCACGGCGATCCGGCGGCGGATCGTCATCTCGACACCACGAGGGTTCCTTTCGTGGTCCCCACCCCGTGATCCGAACAACGGAGGCGCAGCCATGCGCGTACCACCCGTACCTTCCCGCAGGATCGGTGCCCTGCTCACCGCCGGCGCCCTGGGCGTCGCAGTCGCCGTCACCGCGACCACGGCGCCCGTCGCGGCTGCCGAGGCCGGCGCCCTCGGCGGCGCCGCCGCCCAGAGCGGCCGGTACTACGGCGCCGCCGTCGCGGCGAACCGGCTCGGCGAGACCGCCTATGTCGCGGCCCTCGACCAGGAGTTCAGCGCCGTGACCCCGGAGAACGAGATGAAGTGGGACGCCACCGAGCCGTCCCGCAACACATTCACGTACGGCGGCGCCGACCAGATCGTCAACCACGCCCTGGACAAGGGCATGAAGGTGCGCGGCCACACCCTGGTGTGGCACGCCCAACTGCCCGGCTGGGTACAGAACCTGAGCTCTGCCACCGAGGTCCGCTCTGCGATGAACAACCACATCGCCAACGTGACGGGCCATTACCGGGGCAAGGTCTACTCCTGGGACGTAGTCAACGAAGCATTCGCCGACGGCGGCCCCGTCGGCACCCTGCGCAGCTCGGTCTTCCAGCAGAAGCTCGGCAACGGCTTCATCGAGGAGGCATTCCGCGCCGCCCGGGCGGCCGATCCCGGCGCCAAGCTCTGCTACAACGACTACAACATCGACGACGCCACCGCGGCCAAGACCCAAGGCGTCTACAACATGGTCCGCGACTTCAAGGCGCGCGACGTCCCGATCGACTGCGTCGGCCTCCAGTCGCACTTCGGCCAGGTTCCGGGCAACTACCAGCAGAATTTAGCCCAGTTCGCCTCCCTTGGCGTAGACGTACAGGTCACTGAACTCGACATCGCCGGCTCCGGTAGCGCCCAGGCCGACGCCTACCGAAGCGTCACCCGGTCCTGCCTGGCCGTGGCCCGCTGCACCGGCATCACCGCCTGGGGCGTCACCGACAAGTACTCCTGGCGCGCCTCCGACACACCTCTTCTCCTCGACGGCACCTACACGAAGAAGCCCGCCTACTACGCGGTCCTGGACGCGCTGAACGCCGCCGCCCCCGCCGCCACGGGTGCGATCAAGGGTGTGGGTTCGGGCAGGTGCCTGGACGTCTCGGGTGCCTCGCAGACCAGCGGGGCGCAGGCGCAGATCTGGGACTGCGGTGGGCAGTCCAACCAGCAGTGGACGGTGACGTCCGCCGGTGAGCTGCGGGTGTACGGGAACAAGTGCCTGGACGTGAGCGGCCGGGGCGCCGCGGACGGCACGAGCGTGATCATCTGGGACTGCGGTGGACAGCCCAACCAGCAGTGGCGGCTCAACGCTGACGGCACCATCACCGCGGTCGGCGCGGGCAAGTGCCTGGACGTTCCCGCCAAGGCGACCGCGAACGGCACCAAACTCGCCATCTGGACCTGCAACGGCGGCGCCAACCAACGCTGGACCCGCACCTGACCGGCCTTGGCCGAGGCGGTGGTCGGCGCACGCCCGAAGGCTACGCGCCGGTCCTCATCGCGCCGGGGGTGAAGCCCCCGGCGGCGTGGTCGCGTACTGGCCGGCGAAGGCATGGTGCCCGGCCGTTACCTTGCGGGCCGGCCCGAGGGTCCAGCGGTACACCACTGCACCGGCCGTCGTCCTGCACGGTGACGGTGAAGGCATCGGCGGGCAGTGCCTGCCGGCTCCTGGTGTCCTTCAGCCACGGGCGTAGGCGAGCGGGTACCTGGCCTGGCGCAACCGCTCCCAGCGCTGCCACAGGGTGATCAGGTCGTCGGCGGCCAGATCGTCGGACCCACCGCCCGCCCGCCATGTGTGCGTTGACAGTCAGCGATTCCCTTCGCTGAAACGTGTTCCATTCGCCCTCCGGAGAGTCGCATGCCGCACACCAGACCGAGATGGACCCGTCGGATCGCCGCCCAGGTCCTCACCCTCGTACTCGCCCTCACCGGGCTGGCCGCCATCGGCGGCCGGCAGTCGGCGGTGCCCCTGCACGCAGAACCGGCTGCCGTCAGCACCACCCAGATCGGCGTCACTCCGCCGCCGCTCGGCTGGGCCTCCTGGAACACCTTCGCCAGCAGCATCGATTTCAACGTCATCAAGCAGCAGGCCGACGCACTGGTCTCCTCGGGCATGGCTGCCGCCGGGTACGACTACATCAACCTCGACGACGGCTGGTGGCAGGGCGCTCGTGATGCGAACGGCAACATCGCCGTGAACGAGAACCTATGGCCCGGTGGCATGAAGGCTGTCGCCGACTACATCCACGGCAAGGGCCTCAAGGCCGGTATCTACACCGACGCGGGCAAGCAGGGCTGCGGCTTCTACTTCCCCACCACCCGGCCCGCCGCCCCCCACACCGGCATGGAGGGCCACTACCAGCAGGACCTGGAGACCTTCCAGCGCTGGGGCTTCGACTACGTCAAGATCGACTTCTGTGGCGGTCGTGAGGAAAAGCTGAACCAGGAAGCGACGTACAAGGCGATCGCCACCGCCCACGAAGCCGCGAGCGCCGTCACCGGCCGCAGACTCGTCCTGTCAGTCTGCGAGTGGGGAACCGGCCTGACCTGGAACTGGGCACCGGGTACCGGCGACCTGTGGCGTACCAGCAACGACATCATCTTTTTCGGCCAGACGGCGGACACGGCCAAGATGCTCACCAACTTCGACCAGGGAATCCACCCGGCAGCGCAGCACACCGGCTACCACAACGACCTCGACATGCTGATGGTCGGGATGAACGGGCTGAACGCAGCCCAAAACCGACTGCACATGAGCCTGTGGGCGATGTCCGGGGCACCGCTGCTGGCCGGCAACAACCTGGCCACAATGAGCACCACCACCCGCGACGTCCTCACCCAGCCCGAGGTCCTCGCCGTCGACCAGGACCCGCGCGGGCTGCAGGGCGTCAAGGTCGCCGAGGACACCAGGAACCTCCAGGTGTACTCAAAGGTGCTCTCCGGAACCGGAAAACGTGCCGTACTGCTGCTCAACCGCACCGGATCCTCCGCCCAGATGGCCGTCCGCTGGGCCGACCTCGGCCTGACCACGGTCTCCACCTCGGTGCGCAACGACTGGTCGCGCGCCGACGTCGGATCGTTCGCCAGCAGCTACACCACCACCGTCCCGGCGAACGACGCCGTGCTGCTGACCGTGTCCGGCACCGAAGCATCCAGCGCCACCTTCGAGGACACCACGACCGCCACCACACCCACCTTCACCGGCATCACCGCCGGCGCGGCGGGCACCAAGCTCGTGGACATCGCCTACGCCAACGGCGGAAGCTCCGCCCGCAAGGCCACCATCCAGGTCAACGGCCAGTACTCGTACGAGATGTCCTTCCCGACCACGGGCTCCGCCGCGAGCTACCGGACCGTATCCGTACTGGCCCACCTGGCCAAGGGCACGAACACCGTGCGCTTCGCCACCGTCCCCGGCAGCACCGTGCCCGACATCGACGCCATCCGCGTCCAGAGCATCCCCGGCACCAACGGTGTCGCCCTCGTCACCGCCGCTGCCAACCGCTGCGTCGACTTCGCGATGAACTCTGTCGCCAACGGCAGCCAGGCCGTCCCGTGGGACTGTTCCGGCGGCCGGAACGAGACCTTCACCCAGACCTCGCGCAACGAGCTCGTCGTCTACGGCAACAAGTGCCTGGACGCGGAGGGAGGCGGCGCGGCGAACGGCACCAAGGTCATCCTGTGGGACTGCACCAACGCCACGAACCAGAAATGGACCGTCAACTCCAACGGCAGCGTCACCAACAACGCGTCGGGCCTGTGCCTCGACGCCGAGGGCGGCGCGGCCGTCAATGGCACCAGGATGATCCCGTGGAGCTGCAACGGCCAGAACAACCAGAGGTGGACGCTCAACTGACGCACCCTGCAGTCATGTTGGCACCGAAGGCCGCATGACCCCCGGGCGTGGGAGGGTGCGCGGCTCCGGGCTGGCAGGCGAGGGTGCCGGCGGCGGCCGAGTGCGCACGGTGCTGCCCCACCGCGCTGCCCCGTCCGACGTCAGTGCGGTGGCGGTGCTCCGACTGCAGGCGGTTGCCGCACAGGGTGAAGGCGGACTGGCCCCGGGCGAGGACGTGCCGGAGCTGCGGTTTGGCGGGTACCCCGCCCGATCTGCACCCCGCAGCGGGCAACCGGACCGCTGCACCTGCGCCATCGGCCCCGCCAGGGTGTGCGCCGGCCTCTCACCCCCGCCGACCCCGGAGAGCATCCGAGGGCCGTCGCCCGGGCAGGCCCGGTGCCCGGGGCTCATGCAGGGCGAAGCGAGGTCCCTCAGCCATGGCGGGGCCGCAGGCCGTTGTGTCTGCGGCCCCGCTCGGGCTCGGGCGCTGGGGTCAGGACGGGTCGCCGTACTGGAGGCCGCGTCCGTTGGTTCCGACGTAGACGCGCCCGTAGGTGTCGGGGTCGCCGGTGATGACGCCGACGCCGCCGATGCTGCCCCACTGGTGGGCGTCGTCGTTGACGCGGAGCCAGGTGGCGCCCTTGTCGGTGGAGCGGAAGACTCCGGTGACGTCCTTGACGGTGCCGATCAGGTACAGGGCCTGGTAGTCGGCGCCCTGCGCTGCCTTGCCGAAGCCGAGCGCGGAGGCGGCCCGCACCGTGGTGAGCGTGGTGAAGGTGCGGCCGCCGTCGGTGGAGTGCAGCAGCCCCTTGCCGCCGCCGGAGATCCACAGGTCCCCGGCGATGCCGGGGACGGCCGTGAGCCGGCCGGCCGGCAGGTTGGTGGCGCGGGCGGTGAAGGTCGCGCCGCCGTCCGTGCTGGCGCTGAGCGTGCCGTCGGCCAGTGAGTAGAAGGTCTTGGCCGAGGAGCGGTCGGCGACGACCACGGCGCCGGCGCCCAGGCCGCTGACCTTCGACCAGCTCGCCCCCTTGTCGGTCGAGCGGTACGGGGCCTGACCGGCCTCGGTCCAGACGATGTCGGAGCCGTCCGCCGCGAGCGCGACATGGCCGCTGTCGGCGCTGCCCACCGGCTCTGACTGGAAGCCGCTCCAGCTGCTGCCGCCGTCGGTGGAGTAGGCGCCGTCCTTCGTGCCGCCACGGCCGACGCGGACCATCAGCGACGGGTTGGACTGGGCGAAATCGATGTCGGTGCTGGTGATCATCATCGGGTTGTCCAGCCGCCCGGCGGGCACCTTCGTCAGGGATTCGTGGCGGAAACCGCCCAGGTCGCCCATGCCGGTGATGACGGTGGCGCCCCCGGGCGGGGCGATCGCGTCCATCAGCGAGGTCTCCTCCAGCCCTCGGGACCCCACGATCCAGTGGCTGGTGCCGCCGTTGTCGGTGGCGGTGGCGTCCTTGCTGCGCCAGATGCCGCTGCCGGTGCCGTACAGCACGTGCCCGGAGTTGAAGGGGTCGATGGCCAGGGCGGTCATCCAGTGCCCGATGCCGGTACCGACGTAAGGCGCGCCGGAGGCGTCCCGCTCCGATTTCGCGGCCTGTGCCTTCCAGGTCGTGCCGCCGTCGGTGCTCCGGTACAGCTCGTCCTGGGGCCACCAGCGGTGGAGGGTGGTGACCATCACCGTGGACGGCTTCTGCGGGTCGACGGCCAGACCGGAGAACCCGTAGTTGCCCTGGGACGGGGAGACGTTCTTCCACGCCCCGCCGGCCGGCGTGTACTTCCACACCGAACCCGCCGTTGCGTCGCCGATGGAGTTGGCGTACGCCAGGTACAGCGAGCCGTCACCGGAGACCACGCCGTGCTGCGGCATCTCGCCGGTGGGCTGCCCGGAGACGGCCTGCCAGGTGCTGCCGCCGTCGGTGGACCGGTACAGGGAGGTGGACTTGTCGGCGACACCGACGTAGACCGTCCTGCTGCCGGCCGGGCCGTACGTCACGAAGGCGATGCCCGCGCCGCTGCTCGCCCCGTCCTTGACGGGGAACGAGGAGACCTGACTCCATGTCACGCCGTGGTCGGTGCTGCGCCACAGGCCGTTCTTGCGGGTGCCCAGCAGCAGGGTGCCGTTGTCCGCGGGGTTGATCGCCAGCCGCTCGCCCGCCCCGCGGCCGTGTTCGTTGGCGCCCAGCTTGAACGGCAGAGCGGTGCGCTGGAAGGTGCGGCCCCGGTCCGTGGAGCGCAGCATCTCGGCGTTGCCCGCCCAGTCGTTGGTGTAGGTGCCCGCAGCGACGTAGAGACGGTTGGGGTCGACGGGGTCGGTGGCCAGCGAATCGATGCCCAGCAGGTTCCAGTCCTTCTCGCCGGCCCAGTCGGTCAGCGGGATCCATTGCTCGGCCGTGGCGTCCCAGCGGTAGGCGCCGCCCATGTCGGTGCGCGCGTACAGCAGGCCCTTCTCGCGGGGGTTGAACACCAGCCCGGTGACGTAACCGCCGCCCACCACCTGGGCGTTGTTCCATACATACGGTCCGGTTCCGGCCGCCTGGGCCTTGGCCGTTTTCACCAGCTTCCACTGCTGGTTGGTGCTGCCCTTGCCCTGGTACTGGATGACTGCCGCGCCGTCGGCCGTGGAGTCTCCGGAGACGTCCAGGACCCGGCCGCTCCTGCGGGAGGTGAAGGTGACGGCGTCGGAACCGCTCACCTCGTCGATCCGCCACTCCTGGGAGGTGGAGGAACTGTCGGTCTGCTGCTCGGCGGCGGCGCCCTGGGCGGTCGAATCGCCTGCTATGCCCAGCACTTTGCCGCTGTTGCGGTTCACCAGCTCGTAGTAGCCGTCCCCGGCGGGCTTCAGTCTCCACTGCTGGTTGGCGGTGTGCTGGTCGGTCCACTGCTGGATACGGGTGCCGTCGGCGGTGGAGAATCCGTTGACGTCCATCACCTTGCCGCTGCGCACGGAAACCAGCAGGTAGTAGGCATCGCCGTCAACCGTCGCGGCTTGTGAGTTCTCCTGCACGAACAGGAGATACGGCACGACGATGGCGGGGACGCCGAGCAGCAGGCTCGTCGCGGTCCAGCGACGGCGGTGGCGCCCGCGGCGCCCGCCGTTCGTGGGGTTTTTCATGGGATGTGCTCCTTAGCGTGCCGTTCACCGGACAAAAGGCGGATCCAGACTCCGGTACGGCCGGATCCGACTCCTTGTGGTCGCAGACTCCGCAAAAGGTTGCCTCGGGCCGGAATCTTTTTTCAGGTCACCTCGTAGTGAGGCAGGTGTTGATCAGCGTCTGGGCGATGTTGGCGGCCTTGGGGTCCTGGGCACTTCATCTCGTTCTCGGGTGACCGAGTTGAACTCGCGGTCCAGGATCGTGTTGTACGGGCTGTCGCCGAGCCTTCCGGCGGCCACCGCGGTCCCGAAGTGCCGTCCGGATTGGACGGCTTGCGCGCCGAGTGCGGAGGCGCGGACGGCGGCGGTCGCGGCGCTCGCGGCCACGCGCGCGGCCGTCCGGCGAGCTCCGTCTCGGCGAGGGGCGTCCCGTCGGCCAGCGTGGGCAGGACGGTGCACGCCGGGCGGTACACACGGTGTGAGCGCTAACAATGTCGATCCACAAGAGGTCTGCGTGGGTCGCGCGTGAGCCCCACCGGCGCAGCAGCCTCCGTATACGTCGGACGGCGCGATCTGCCGTCGACTCGGCTCGAGTCGGTGAATCCGGGTAGTGGGGCGGGGTCGATGGCGTCGCGAAGAAAGGGAGCCCGCCTCGTTGCCGCACCCGACGCGGTAACGGACAGGTAACGCGCGCAAGGGGGTTGAGAACATGGCTTGTTAGCGCTCACAATGCGACGGCGCCCTCTCCTCAAGGGGATCCCTCTCCTGCCGGTCCCGACCTGACTCAGACGCCGGCCGCCCCGGCCGCCGTGCAGCGCGGCACTCCCGGGACCCCTATTGGGCAAAGCCCGGCCCCGGCCGTGCGGCGCCCTCATCCGTACACCCTGAAAGGACACTCGACATGGCCCGCAGAGCAGCTCTCGTCCTCGCCGCCGCCCTTCTCGCCTCCTCGGCGTTGACCGCCTGCTCGACCGAGGGCCCCGCCTCCGGCTCCCCCTCGGGAGCCAAGGGAGGCTCCGACGGCACGATCACGCTCGGCTTCGCCCAGGTCGGCGCCGAGAGCGGTTGGCGTACCGCCAACACCAAGTCCGTCCAGGAGGCGGCGAAGAAGGCCGGGATCACCCTCAAGTTCTCCGACGCGCAGCAGAAGCAGGAGAACCAGATCAAGGCGATCCGCAACTTCATCCAGCAGAAGGTCGACGTCATCGCCTTCTCGCCGGTCGTGGAGTCCGGTTGGGACACGGTGCTGAAGGAGGCCAAGGACGCAGGCATCCCGGTCATCCTCACCGACCGCGCCGTGGACACCAAGGACACCTCCCTCTACAAGACCTTCCTGGGCTCGGACTTCGTCAAGGAGGGCAAGTCCGCGGGCGAGTGGCTGACCAGCGCATACGCGAACGAGCAGGGCCCGGTCAACATCGTCGAGCTCCAGGGCACCACGGGCTCCGCACCCGCCAACGACCGCAAGGCCGGCTTCGCCGACGTCATCCGCGCCGACAACAAGTTCAAGATCGTTGCCTCGCAGTCGGGCGACTTCACCCGCGCCAAGGGCAAGGAAGTCATGCAGGCGTTCCTGAAGTCCGAGAAGGACATCGACGTCCTCTACGCCCACAACGACGACATGGCCCTCGGCGCCATCCAGGCCATCGAGGAGTCCGGCAAGAAGCCCGGGACGGACATCAAGGTGATCTCGGTGGACGGAATCAAGGACGCCTTCGTCGCGATGGCCGAGGGCAAGATCAACGTCGTGGTGGAGTGCAACCCGCTGCTCGGTGACCAGCTGATGGAGCTGACCAAGAAGGTCGCGGCAGGGGAGAACGTGCCGACTCGTGTCGAAACCGAGGAGGGTGTCTTCCCGCAGGACAAGGCCGCGGCCGCGCTGCCGTCCCGGAACTACTGACGCGGCACGTTCCGGTGCCGGAGGAGGCCCGGCCTCGGTGCCTCCTTCACCGTCCGGAGCCCGCTCCACCACCCCACCCATGAGAGGAGGGCGGATGGCATCCCCGTCCACCCCGCGGCCCACGGACGCCGGCGGCCCGCGGCCGGTCCTGGAAGCCCAGGACATCCGCAAGCAGTTCCCGGGCGTGCTCGCCCTCGACGCAGTCGCCCTGCGACTCTTCCCCGGTGAGGTGCACGCCCTGATGGGCGAGAACGGCGCCGGGAAGTCCACCTTGATCAAGGTGCTCACCGGTGTCCACCCCGCCGACGGCGGCACCGTCCTCGTGGACGGCCGGCCCCACAGGTTCGGAGACCCCCTCCAGGCGCAGCAGGCCGGAATCAGCACCGTCTACCAGGAGGTCAACCTCTGCCCGAACATCTCGGTCGCCGAGAACATCCTCATCGGGCGCGAACCGCGCCGGTTCGGTCTCATCCACTGGTCCGCGATGCGGCAGCGGGCGGCAGAGCTGCTGACGGGACTGGACCTCGACCTGGACGTCACCAGTCTTCTCGGTTCGCACTCCCTGGCGGTGCAGCAGCTGGTCGCCATCGTCCGGGCGGTGGACGTCTCGGCGAAGGTGCTCGTGCTGGACGAACCCACCTCCAGCCTGGATCGCGAGGAGGTCGCCCAGCTCTTCACGCTGGTGAGGCGCCTGCGGGATCGCGGTGTGGCCATCCTGTTCGTCACGCACTTCCTCGACCAGGTGTTCGAGCTCTGCGACCGCGTCACCATCCTGCGCAACGGCCACCTGGAAGGCGAGTACCCCATAGGCGAACTCACACCGGTGACGCTGGTACAGCGCATGATCGGCGGAGAACTGGCCACCCTCGACCAGTTGTCCGACCGTGCCCACGAGGAAGCGGCCGAACGGGCGACCAGCGAACCGTTCCTCCGGGCACGACAACTGACCCGCACGGGCTCGATCGAACCGTACGACCTCGACATCCATGCCGGCGAGGTCATCGGACTGGCCGGCCTGCTGGGCTCGGGCCGCACCGAGGTGGCGCGCCTCCTGTTCGGCGCGGACAGCGCGGACGCCGGAGAAGTGAGCATCGAGGGCAAGAAGGTACTCCTGCGCACCCCCCGCCACGCCATCGCCCGAGGCATCGCGTTCTGCTCCGAGAACCGCAAGTCCGAGGGACTGGTGGGCGAGCTCACTGTCCGCGAGAACATCATCCTCGCTCTGCAGGCCGCCCGCGGCTGGACCAGGCCGCTGGCCCGTGCGAAACAGGACGAACTGGCACAGCACTGGATCGAAGCCCTGGACATCCGCCCCGCCGACCCCGAAGCGCAGGTACGCCACCTCAGCGGAGGCAACCAGCAGAAAGTCCTCCTCGCGCGCTGGCTGCTGACCGCACCCCGGCTCCTGATCCTCGACGAACCCACCAGGGGCATCGACATCGGGGCCAAGGCGGAGATCCAGAAACTCGTGGCCCGCCTGGCCGGCGAAGGCACCGCCGTGCTGTTCATCTCGGCGGAACTCGAAGAGGTCCTGCGCCTGAGCCACCACATCGCCGTGCTCCGCGACCACCGCATGGTGGCCACCCTCAGGAACGACGACAGCGTCACGCCCGAACGCATACTCACGACCATCGCCACCGGAGCGGACTCATGACCCCCCAGCCTGCCAAGTCCAAGGCGGTCGGCGGAATCGGGAGGCGACTGGCCGGCCACCGCCTGCTATGGCCAACGCTCGTCCTGCTCGCCCTGCTCCTCGGAAACCTCGCGTTCCACCACGACTTCTTCTCCGTCCGCGTACGCGACGGCCACCTCTACGGCAGCCTCATCGACATCCTCCAGTTCGGTGCGCCCCTCACCCTGGTGGCGCTCGGCATGACCCTCGTCATCGCCACCCGCGGCATCGACCTCTCGGTGGGTTCCACCGTCGCCATCGCCGGTGCCCTCGCCTGTGGGCACATCTCCACCGCCGCTCATCCCGGCAGCGTCGCCACCATGCTCACGGCCGTCGCCCTCGCGCTCGGCGTCGCCCTCGTGCTGGGCCTCGCCAACGGCTTCCTGGTGTCCGGGCTGGGGGTGCAGCCCATCGTGGCCACCTTGATCCTCATGGTCGCGGGCCGCGGCGTCGCCCAGCTGATCACCGACGGCCAGATCATCACGGTGACCAGCGCCCCCTACAAGATGATCGGAGGCGGCCACTGGCTGACCTTCCCGTTCGCCGTCCTCTTGGCAACCGCCCTCGTCGCACTCACCGCCTTCATCACCCGTCGCAGCGCACTCGGCATGCTGATCGAGTCCGTAGGCGGCAACCCCGCCGCCAGCCGCCTGGTCGGCATCCGCGCCGGCGGTCTGCTCGCCCTGGTCTACGTCTTCAGCGCGCTGTGCGCCGCCGTCGCCGGGCTGATGATCAGTTCGAACGTCTCCAGCGCCGACGGCAACAATGCCGGTCTGTGGATCGAACTCGACGCGATCCTCGCCGTCGTCGTCGGCGGCACCGCCCTGACCGGAGGACGCTTCTCCCTCGGCGGCACCGTCCTGGGCGCCCTGATCATCCAGACCCTGTCCACCACCGTCTACACCCTCGGCGTACCACCCGAGACCACCCTCGTCTTCAAGGCCTTCGTCGTCATCGTCGTCTGCCTCGTGCAGTCCCCGGTCTTCCGGGCCAAGGTCCTGCGCCGCCGCAGGACGACCACTCCCAGATCCCACACCACGGCGGGTGCCGCCCCGCAGCAGCAGGAGGTACGCGCATGAGTACCGGCATCGCGAGCGCCGCCGCGCAACTCACCCGCCCCTTCGCGACCGTGTCCCCGCGCACCCGCACCCGTATCCCACTGATCGTCACGGCCGTCCTGCTGGTCGTCATGTTCAGCGTCGGATCGGTGCGCTACGAGGGCTTCCTCTCCGCGCAAGTCGTGCTGAACCTGCTGATCGACAACGGATTCCTCCTGGTCGTCGCGGTCGGGGCAACCTTCGTCATCCTCACCGGCGGCATCGATCTGTCCGTCGGCTCCATGGTGGCCCTGTCGACCATGCTCACCGCCTGGCTGGTCGAGTCGCACGGCTGGCCCCTGGCCACCGTCATTCCCCTGGTCCTGCTGGTCGGCGCCGCGAGCGGGGCGCTCATGGGCTGGATCATCCACACCTTCGAGATCCAGCCGTTCGTCGTCACCCTGGCCGGCATGTTCCTCGCCCGCGGGCTCTGCTACACGATCAGCACCGAATCCATCACGATCAGCGACCCCACCACGGCGGGAATCGCGCAGACCCGGCTGTACGGCCCGGGGGGACTGTTCGTCTCGATCCCGGTGGTCATCGCCCTGGCCGTGCTGGTGATCGCCTTCGTCGTACTGCACCACACGCGCTTCGGCCGCAACGTGTACGCGCTGGGCGGCAATGAGCCTTCCGCACGCCTGATGGGTCTTCCGGTGGGCTCCACCAAGGTCGCCGTATACGCCGTCAGCGGCCTGTGCTCCGCACTCGGCGGCCTGCTGCTGACCTTCTACATGCTCTCCGGCTACGCCCTCCACGCCATGGGCATGGAACTCGACGCGATCGCCGCCACCGTGATCGGCGGCACGCTGCTGACCGGAGGTTCCGGCTTCGTCCTGGGCACCGCCCTCGGCGTGCTCGTCCTCGGCATGATCCAGACGGTCGTCAACTTCCAGGGCACGCTCAGCTCCTGGTGGACCCGGATCGTCATCGGTGCCCTGCTGCTCGTGTTCATCGTGCTGCAACGCCTGATGAGTGGACGCCGCCCTGCCGTCGACTGACTCCCGGCTCCTCTGCCCATCGGCCCGTGCCACCGCGTTCGAGTGCCGCGATCACAGATTGCCCCGGCACGCCCTCCGAGGGACCGACTTCCAGGGAACACACCACCATGGAACACGTATACGCATCTGCTGACCAGGCCATTGAGCCCGGGCAGACCGCCGCCTGTCCGCCGGCGGGCCGCCCCCTCCGCATGGCCGACGAAAGAACGGGGGAGAGGTGGCGGTTCGGCTTCCCCGGCCGGGCCCGCGCGGAGGTCCACACGCGCGGCGCCCGCCTCCGTTCCCTGACCCTGCCGGACCGCTGGGGCCAGACTGCCGACGTGGTGCTCGCCGCCCGCGATCCCGCCGCCTTCGAGGGCTCCGCACGCTACTTCGGTGCGACGGTGGGCCGATACGCCAACCGCATTGCCGGCGGCCGGCTCGTCGTCGACGGCGTCACCCACCGGCTTGCCACCCAGGAGAACGGGCACACGCTGCACGGCGGTCCCGACGGGTTCGACCAGCGCGTGTGGCGGTGCGAACCCTTCCACTCCGCGCACCGCACCGGTGTCCGCCTCTTCCTGCACAGCCCCGACGGCGACCAGGGATTCCCCGGTGCCCTGAACGTCCGCGTCACCTACACCCTGGACCGGGCTGACAACCTGACCCTGTCGTACCAGGCGGTCGCCGACGCGCCGACGATCGTGAACCTCACCAACCACGCCTACTGGAACCTCGAAGGGGAGGGGCGCGGCAACGTCCTGTCCCACCACCTCCAGGTAGAGGCCCCCCTCTACACCCCCGTCGACGCCGAGCTGATCCCCGACGGCCCTCACCGCCCGGTCAGCGACACCCCGTTCGACCTTCGCCGGCACCGGCGGCTCTCCGACGTCCTGAGCCACACGGATGCGCAACTGGTCCTCGCGGGCGGCGGATTCGACCACAACTGGGTCCTCGACGGCGCCCGGCGAGCCCGTCCTCGGAAGGCCGCCGTGTTGTACGCCCCCGTATCCGGCCGCCGCATGGACGTGCGCACCACGGAACCGGGCATCCAGGTCTACACCGCCCAAGGCCTGACCGGCGACATCACGGGCAAGGGAGGCACGTCGTACCGTGCCTACGCGGGGGTCGCGCTGGAAACCCAGCACTTCCCCGACTCCCCGAACCGCCCCGACTACCCGACGGTCCTCCTGCGCCCGGGTGAGCTGTACCGGTCCACCACCATCCACAGTTTCACCACGGTCACTGCCTGAGAGGGGTGGCGCCGGTCGCATCCGCGGTCGGTACGGCCGTCGTCTGCTGATCCAGAGCCGCGAAGATCTCCGGCGCCGACCGCTTCGCCGTACCCGGGGCGTGCCGGCCCGGCCCGGGCGAGACCGTCGGTGGTTCCCGTGTGTCGGCCGCACGTTCGCCCG
The DNA here is from genome assembly GCF_042736805.1 of Streptomyces sp. NPDC060031. Taxonomy (NCBI): domain Bacteria; kingdom Bacillati; phylum Actinomycetota; class Actinomycetes; order Kitasatosporales; family Streptomycetaceae; genus Streptomyces; species Streptomyces sp. NPDC060031. The sequence goes on along the minus strand of NZ_JBHWVM010000049.1, from coordinate 18,793 downwards.
GAGCGCCGTAGTGCGGCGGCGTTCCCTCAGCGAACGCCTCCGCATTACGGCGCCTCTGCGGCGGGGTGGGGGTCATTCCCTGGGGGGAGGGCTCCTGCGGGCCGTACTGGCGCGCACGATGAGCTCGGGCGCCACCACCAGGTGCGTCGACTCGTCAGTCCGGCCTTCGATGTGGTCCAGGAGCAGCCCGATGCTGTCGCGGCCGAGCTGGGTGAAGTCCTGACGGATCGTCGTCAGCGGGGGTGGGAAGAATTCCGCCTCCGGGATGTCGTCGAAGCCGGCGACCGCCACGTCCTGCGGCGTGCGCAGGCCCGCTTCCCGCAAGGCCCGCAGGACACCGAGCGCCATCTGGTCGTTGGCGACGAACACCGCGGTGAGGCCCGCTCCCCGCCCTCGTGACGCCCGGACCCGACCCGCGAGCTGCTGGCCGGCCTGGTATCCCGACAGCGGACTCCAGTCGCCGCGCAGCAGGGGTGGCACCTCGGCACCGGCATCTCGTAGCGCGTCCTCCCACCCCTGCGTGCGGGCCTCGCTCTCGAGCCAGTCGGGAGGGCCTGCGACGTGCCACACGGTGGCGTGGCCCGACGCGAGAAGATGTTCCGTGATCATGCGAGCGCCGAGGTTCTGGTCCAGCGACACCCCTGGCAGGTCCAGGGTGTGGCCGCCTTCCACGGTGACCACCGGGCACGGTGCTTCCAATGCCGCCAGGGCCCTCACCGCGTCGCGTTGGGGAGTGACGGCGACGATCCCTTCCACACCCCACCCGGCGAGGTGCTGCATGGCTTCGGCGAGGGCTGTCCGCGTGGCGGTCCGAAGCGTGACGGCGGACGTCAGGTAGCCGCGGTCCCGAGCCGCCTCTTGAACTCCCGCCAAGGTGCTGGCGGGCCCGTGCAGAGTGGTGTTGACCGCGATGACGCCCAGCGTGTGGGTCCGGCGAGTGGCCAGAGCCCGGGCTGCCGAGTTACGGCGGTACCCCAGCTGCTCGATGACCTGCGTCACCGCGGCCCGGGTCTTGGCGCTGACGTTCGGGTGGTCGCTGAGCACCCGTGAAACGGTCTGATGGGACACGCCGGCGACGCGCGCGACGTCCGTCATCGTGGGCGCTCGCGAGACGTCTGGGAGCTGGGTCAACTCTCTTCCCTTCCTCATCGAGCGGCCTTCCCTCAAGGAACCGAACCAGCCGCGGCCCGTACGCATCTCGGACCGATCGGGATATTGGCGGCGGGGATATCGATGTTGGCGCTCACATTATGCAGCGATGGCCGGATGTTGTGAGTGCGAAGCTTCCCAAGTCTCTTGAGATTTACGCGTGTTAGCGCTCACAATTTGATCAGGGTAGCTGCGGTCGCGCAGCCGCGCCACCCAGCGCGTCCCCCGATCAGTCCAGCCCGCTCATGCGGGACTGCGGGGCCTGCCGGAGGCCGGTCTGGCCACCCTCGCCTGGGGAAACGTCGGCGGAGCAGACCGAGGCGCCGGCGTCTTCGTCATCAGGCACACCGAAACCCATCGGTGCCCCTACCGGCCCTTCCCCTCCATCGGCGGCGTCACCCGCACGCACTCGGTGCACGCCGTCGCCTTCGCCCAGGCGAGTGCAACACCGGACAGGTGATCGTTGCCCGGCCCGACGGTGACCCCCGTCGGGCCGGCGAGATTCCCCGGAGCGCTCGTCTCACGACACGGCCCCTTCACCTGGGGCGCCACCGCGAAGGCTGCGCTGGAGAACGCCCTCGTCTGCGAGGCCGTGGCGGAGATGGCGCTGCACACGCTGGCGCTGGCGCTGGGGTCCCGCCTCGGGGAGGCCTCCGAACCCCCGAGTCATCTGCTGGAGCGGCACTTCACCCGTAAGCACGGACCGGACGCCTATTACCGACGGAGGCCGCGCCGTCGGACGGTCACCGGCCGGATCGTGCGCGGCCGAGGCGGCCTCAGTGCCCGGGGCGTGAGGAATGTTGCCGGCGGGCCGGCGCCGTCGTGGATCGTCGTTTTCGCGCCACCGTCGTCCGTCCGTCGAAGCAGTGGTGGTAGTTGGCCTGTTCTCGGATAAAAGCTAGGCCAACTGCCTTTGCAACCAGGCGTCTTGACGGGCCGTCCGGCGGCTGGCTTGATTGGGAGCGCTCCCACTTTTGGCCCCCTGCCCACCAAGGAAGGCTCCACCCGTGCCTCCTGTCACCTCCGTCCGCGGCGTGCCACGTCGCGCGGCCGCTGTGCTCGCCGGCTTCGCGCTGGCCGTCGGCGGCCTGTCCACGACCGCCCTGACCGTTCCGGTCGCGGCTGCCGCCACGGTGGCCGCCGCTGCCGACACACCCGTCCGGGTCAACCAGCTCGGCTACCTGCCCGACGGCCCCAAGCGGGCCACCGTGGCCAGCTCCGCGACCGAGCCGCTCGCCTGGCAACTGCGCGACGCCTCCGGCACGGTGGCCGCCTCGGGCACCACCACGGTGCGCGGCGCCGACCAGGCGTCCGGCCAGTCCGTGCACCTGGTGGACTTCGGCGCGTACACCGGCACCGGCACCGGCTACACCCTGGGCGTCGGCGGCCAGACCAGCCACCCCTTCGACATCTCCGCATCGCTGTACGACGGACTGCGCGCCGACAGCATGTCGTTCTTCTACCAGCAGCGCAGCGGCATTGCGATCGACCCAGCCCTGGCGGGAGGCAGTGCCTACGCCCGTCCCGCCGGGCACCTGGGCATCGCCCCGAACAAGGGCGACAGCAGTGTCCCCTGCCAGGCCGGGGTGTGCGACTACCAATTGGACGTGCGCGGCGGCTGGTACGACGCGGGCGACCACGGCAAGTACGTGGTCAACGGCGGCATCTCCGTCTGGGAGATGGTCAACTCCTTCGAGCGGGCGCGCCGTTCGGGCGGCGACGCGGCACTCGGCGACGCGACGCTGCGGGTGCCGGAGCGAGGCAACGGGACACCGGACGTGCTGGACGAGGCCCGCTGGGAGCTGGAGTTCCTGCTGCGGATGCAGGTCCCGGCCGGGAAGCCGATGGCCGGGATGGCCTTCCACAAGATGCACGACGCCCAGTGGACCGCTCTGCCGACCCGGCCCGAACTCGATGCCGAGCAACGTGAGTTGCACAAGCCTTCGACCGCCTCGACGCTGAACCTGGCGGCCTCGGCCGCGCAGTGCGCCCGGGTGTACGCGCCGTACGACACCGCGTTCGCCGCGCGCTGCCTGGACGCGGCCCGCCGCGCCTGGACGGCTGCCAAGGTCAACCCGAACGTGCTCGCCCTGGCGACCGACAACACCGGCGGCGGTGCGTACGAGGACTCCGACGTCTCCGACGAGTTCTACTGGGCGGCGGCGGAACTCCTGGCCACCACCGGCGAGTCACAGTACCGGGACGCCGTCACCTCCTCTCCGCACCACACCAAGCCCGTCGACGGGTTCTGGTGGGGCGGTACCGCGACGCTCGGCCGGATCACCCTCGCCACCGTCCCCGGCGTGGCCCTGCCCGCCGACGACATGGCCCGGCTGCGAGGCCTGCTGACCGCGGCTGCCGATGGCCACCTGTCCGCCATGGCCGGACAGGGCTACGCGGTGTCACTCCCCGCCACCGGATACGTGTGGGGCTCCAACAGCTCCGTCACCAACAACGCGATGGTGCTGGCCGTCGCATACGAGCTCACCGGTCAACAACGCTACCGAGCCGGAGCGCTGGAGTCCCTGGACTACCTGCTTGGCCGCAACGCGCTCGACCTCTCCTACGTCACCGGCTACGGCGAACGCTACTCCGAGAACCAGCACCACCGGTTCTGGGCGCACCAGAACGACGCCTCGCTGCCGCACCCGCCGACCGGTTCCTTCGCGGGCGGCCCGAACGCGGGGCTGGAGGACCCGGTGGCCAAGGAGAAGCTCGTGGGCTGCGCGCCGGCGGCGTGCTACGTGGACGACATCGGCTCGTACTCCACCAACGAGGTGGCCATCAACTGGAACGCCTCGCTGGCCTGGCTGGCGGCATTCGCGGCTGAGCGGCGCAGCACCCCGGCGGTGCCCGTGGCCCAGGTGACACCGGCGGCCGTGACGGTCCCGGAGGGCGGTTCGGCGCCGGCGGGCGTGCGGCTCTCGGCCGCGCCCGCGCAGAACGTCACGCTGACGGTGGCCCGGAGCTCCGGCGACCAGGACCTGTCGGCAGCCGCGACCCTGGTGTTCACCCCGGCCAACTGGGCGACGGCGCAGCAGGTTTCGGTCTCCGCCGCGCAGGATGCCGACGCGTTGTCGGGCAGCGCGACCTTCACGGTCGGTGGTCCTGGCGTGCGGCCGGCGACGTTCACGGCGACGGAGGCGGACGACGACGCGTCGGCGGCCCACTGCGCGGTGGGGTACCGGATCGACAACGCCTGGGGCAACGGCTTCACGGCGACGGTGACCGTGAGGAACACCGGCACCTCGGCGATCTCCGGGTGGACCCTCGGCTGGAGCTTCGCGGGTGATCAGCGGATCAGCAACGCCTGGAACGCCACGGTGAGCCAGCCGGGCAGCACGGTCACCGCCCGGGACACCGGGTGGAACGGCACGCTGGCGCCCGGCGGCAGCGTGAGCTTCGGCTTCCAGGCGACGTATTCGGGTACCAACGCGTTCCCGGCGCGCTACACGCTCAACGGTGCACTCTGCTCCTGAATGATCACCGCCCCCTGCTGGCTGACCGACGACGGCATTTCCAGCAGCTGGTGCTACACGCAGGGCATGGGCCACTACAGCATCCCGCAGGGGTTGCACTCGTTCATCGACCGGGTCAGCAAGAACGGCAACGTGTTGCTGAACATCGCACCGATGGCCGAGCGCACCGTCCCCCAGGCGCAGAAGGACATCTTGCTCGGTATCGGAGACCACCTGGAGCGCTTCGGGGAGTCGGTGTACGCGACCCGCGCCTGGACGGCGTACGGCGAAGGCCCGACGGAGATGGGCGGCGGTTCGTTCACCACCCCGCGGGCCGGCACCGCGCAGGACATCCGGTTCACCCGCAGCAAGGCCGACGACGTCCTGTACGCCACCGTCCTCGGCTGGCCCGGCGGCGCGCTGACGATCAAGACGCTCAGCTCGGACCGGATCGACCTCTCGTCGCTGACCTCGGTGGAACTCCTCGGGATGCTGCCGGGGCGGCGCGGGCGGCCACGGTGGATACGAGCGCGTGGTACGTGTGGTCAACCGTGGCAGCGGCGAGGCCGCGAACCTGGACCATCTGCACCACCTCGCACACCTACGCCATCGGCGGCAACAGCCAGGCGGAGCGCTTCCGGGCCCCGAACGCCATCCCCGGCTCCCTCGTCCCCGACACCTGCGAGCTCTGCAACTCCTACGACATGCTCAAACCTCAGCCCGTGATCACACGAGGCGGATCGGGAACCGGTGGTCGCTTCGCCTCAGCCCATGCGGGCAGGGGCGGTACGGCCGGTCAGGCTTGATCCGCGGCACGCAGGGCTCGCGCCAGCCACTCCAGCTCCTCGGACGCGTCGGGAGACGAGTACTGTCCGCGCACACGGGCGACGAGCCTGCGGTAGCGATCCGCGCCTGCCTCGATCCCGGCCTCCAGGCACAACAGCACGGCGGCCCGATCGGCGTCGCCGAACAGCTCGGACAGCACTTCGGCCGCTGCCGGTTCCTCAGGGACGATCCCGCGTTTCCTCACCTCCGCGACGGTCTGCACGACCTGCCTGGCCCACCAGATGGACGCCCCGGGGGCACGACTCTGCCCGGGGACCGGGGTGCTCAGCTCCAGCATGGTGCGCATCCGGGCGCGGAAGCCGGGGTCGCGCACCAGCTCGGCCAGTTCGATCCAGGCGTCGACCTGCTCGGGTGTGGGGTCGTCGGGCAGTTCGATGCTGAAGGTGCGCATGCGGTCACGCAGGCGCGGGTCGACGTCGAGACCGCCGAACACCTCCTCCTTGAACTCGTCGATGATCTGCTTGCGTTCGGCGGCGGAAAGCCGTGCCAACCGGTTCATCAGTGCTGTCTCCTCAGCGGTCGAACCACGTTTCGATACGGTGGACAGGACGGCCCGGCTCACCTTGAGGGAGCGGATCTGCGCGTCGAGCGCGGCCACGTGCGCGTCGGCGACCGCGGCGACCGTGGTGCGGCCGCTCAGGACGCGGCACACGTCGTCGAGCCCGAGGCCCAGCTCCCGCAGGGTGCGGACCAGCTCGACGCGGGCCACGGACCCGGCGTCGTACAGCCGGTAGCCGCTCGCGGAGCGGGCCACGGGCGGCACCGCTCCCTCGTCCGACCAGAAGCGCAGGGTGCGCACCGGAAGACCGGTGCGGTGCGCGAGCTGGCCGATGGTGAGCACGTCGGAGCGTTCGTATTCCATGGGCGAGATCCTGGACCCTCCAGCCGCTGGAGACTCAAGCGCCCGGGGGCGCGCGAGCCGGTGGATCTTGACGTCGAGGGGCTTTCCGCCGCTTGCCGTGGCGGTCATGCAGGTCCACAGGAGCTCGTGAGGACCCGGCACACGACGGGGCTCGGCGAAGGCGCATCAGTCCCGGCAGCGCTTGGCCGGGTGCTTGTGGTCGGCCGCACCCTTCCGGGCCGCTTGCCCCGGCCACGCCGGTGCCTGCAACCGTGGTGATGTCCGTGGTGATGTCCAGCCCGCGCGTCTGTGGCTGCACCGGGTTGCGATGTAGGCGGCCAGAACATTGCCGTCACCATCCACCCACTGCCATCCGGTCGGCGGGACCGTTCCGCCGCTGATGACAAGCTGGGGCACGCCGTCCACGTAGCGCAGGCTGAGCGGGCCGACTTCCTCGGGCTTGACTTCGACGGCCGGGATGATCGTCAGGCCGCTGCCTTCCGGCGGTGTCCGCTGCTTCTCGGGCACGCCTGCTCCCCTCTGCGGTCGGCCACGGCCGTAGCAGCGGGTCGTACGGTTGTGCTGCCCGGGTGGGGACGGAGGCTGCCGGGGATGGCTGTTGGGCGCGTTGAAGCGACGCTCCTTCCTCACCGGGAGTGTTTAGCGGCCGCTATTCCGGTTACACCAAGTAACTACAGTTAGTCAATACCCGACGGAAGGCAGGAACATGACCCTCGTTACCGTGCTCATCCTCGTCGTGGCCCTCGTCCTCATGGTTCTCCTGGCTCTGGCTCCCAGTGCTCCTGCGCGGAGTAACCCGTTCCCGGGCCGTCGGCGCCGGACTACCCGCCGCCGGTCCGCTACGACCCGGCGGAGCGGTGTTCCCGGGCAGCGCGGAATCCAGCACCACGCCCGCTGACGCGGGTGCCGGGTGCCGGGTGCCGGGTGCCGGGTCCCGTGCCCGCCCCGGGCACAGGGCACAGCCTCCTCGCCGGGGCCTGTGCCGTTGCGGTGCCTGCCGGGCCGCCGGCCGAACCGTACGCACGCCACGACCCGCGCGGTCGCTCCCACGGTCCCGCTGCGCCCGGCGACTGGAGATCATCGCCCAGCGCACCGGCGTACCGGCCCGCGAACCAGGCCGGCTTCCAGGAACCGGAACAGGTAGCCGCAGCACTCGGTCTGAATGCGGTTCTGACGCATCCGCGACGATCACCAGCTGTCAGCCCCCACGGACCCCACGCCTACGAGGGCAGTAGTGCCGTGGCCGGAAAGGCTCGCCGGGTTGGCGCCTTCGGATTCTCATGGCAGGGGTCCGAGTGAGGCCAGTGCAGTGGGTTGTACTGCGCCGACGGCAGCCGAGCCGAGTAGTAGTTCGGCCAGGTTGTGGGGCTGGGACCGTTCATTGGTAGGAGCCGCCGCTGCGATCCGGTCCAGCCTGAAGCCCCGGCCGGCCTGGCGCGTGCGACACCACGCGATGAGGTACCAGCGGCCGGCGGCGGTGAGCAGTCCGGCTGGTTCCACGACGCGGGTGCTTTCGTGTCCTGCCGCACCGGTGTAGGACAGCTGCAGCACCAGGTTGTTGGCGAGGGACTGCTCCACCGCCGTACGGATCGCGGAGTCGCTGCGCGTCGGCAGGGTAAGGATCCGTGCGGCGAGTTCCCGCGCCGCCGCCGAGGCGGGGCCGGTCATTGAGGCTGCGATCTTCTGGGCCGCCGTGCGGGCCGCGCTGGCGTAGGGGGTGGAAGCGTCGGCCGCGGCGAGCGCGGCGGTCAGCGCCGAGGCTTCGTCGGCGGTGAGGCGGATGGGGGGCAGGGTCATCTCCGGGTCGATCGACCAGCCGCCGCCTCGCCCGGGTACGGAGCGCACCGGGACACCGGCCTCCATGAGGGTTTGCAGGTCACGCTGTACCGTGCGTGTGCTGACGTCGAACCGCGTGGCGAGCGCCGCGACCGTCAGCGGCCGCGGCGCCGCCGCGCGCATGTCCTCCACCAGCGCGTACAGCCGGGCAGTTCGGTTCATGCCGCTGACGCTACCGTCACGCGGTGGCCAGGAATTTTCGCTCGCGCTGCAGTTCCCGGTCGGTGATGGTCAGGGGGAACAGAGTGAAGCCGTGCATCGCGCCGGCGACGACGCCGAGTTGCACGGGAGCACCCGCCGCCTGCCACCGTTGGGCGAGGAACAGTGAGTCGTCCAGCAGCGGATCCTCGGTGCCGACGACGATCCGGGCGGGCGGCAACCCGGTCAGGTTCGCGAACAGGGGCGACACCTGGGGATCGCGGCGCTGCTCCTGCTCCATCCCTGGCGTGAACAGCTCGTAGCTGCCCCGGAGCTTGTCGGTGTTGCTCAACAGCGGTCGGTGGCCAAACAACCGCTGGCTTGGTGTCATTGACAGGTCGTAGGGGCCGAAGAGCAGGTGGGCGGCTCGGAACGCGCCTGTGATGCCGTGCCGGTCGCGAAGGCGCAGCAGCGTCACGACACTGAGGTGGGCACCGGCCGATTCACCACCGATCAGCAGCCGGTCGGTGCCGAACTCGGCCACGGCGTGTTTCACCAGCCATCGGGCAGTCGCTTCGCAGTCGTCGGGCCCGGTGGGGAACGGGTGTTCCGGCGCGAGGCGGTACTCCACGCTCACCACGGCCAGCCGTGCCTGCTCGGCGAGTCGCCAGAGCCGCTCGTCCTGTCCGTCCGAGGACCCGAACGCCCAGCCGCCGCCGTGGATGTGCAGGTACACGCCATCGACGTGATCCGGCACGAAGACCCGTACCTTCACTCCGCCCTCAACGACGCGGTCTCGGCCGTGCGGCAGTCTTACTGGTGGCGTGTCAGCGCCGAGCCGATTGCGCCGCAGGAGCGCCAGCGTGGCTGCGCTCGGCGCCTGCCCGCGAGCTGGACGGCTCGCAGCGGCAGCCTCAAATTGCTCGTTGAACGCCAGGGTCTCGGGGAGGCAGTCCTCATCTGTGATCTTCATGCCGTCGACAGTCGCAGCTACCCGCGACAACACCCTGTCACCCTTTCTTTGTGCACTGCGTCACGCTTCTGGCGTGATCGGGATCGAACACCGGGGGATGGGCAAACAGGAATCGGCCGATGCCTTCGCGTGCCTGCGGGATGGCGTGCTGGACCGGTTGCTCAAGGCCCAGACGATGCTTCCGCGGGGCCTGCGGTTTCCTTCACAGGTCACCGGCGTCGGCCGAGCCCTGGGCTGCGGTCGGCAGCTCTTCCTCGTTGGCCAGGTCGTCCAGGAAGCCGGCCGGGGGCACGAAGAAGAGTGTCCCGGTGACTGCCGTGGAGAAGTCGAGGATCCGGTCGTGGCTGGTGGGGCCGTCGCCGAGGAACATGTGTCGGAGCATCTCCTCGGTGACGTCCGGCGTGCGCGCGTAGCCGATGAAGTAGGTCCCGAACTCGGACCGGCCGGGGCTGCCGAAAGGCATGTTGTCGCGGAGGATCTTCCGTTCGGTACCGTCCGGGTCGGTGAGGGTGTTGAGGTCGACGTGCGATCCGGGGGTGTTGAGCTCCGTGTTGCTGAGCTTGCGCCGGCCGATGATCTGCTCCTGCTGCTCGACGGGGAGCCGGTTCCAGGCATCGAGGTCGTGCAGGTACTTCTGAACGATCACGTAGGAGCCCCCGGCGAAGGCCGGGTCCTCGATGCCGATCAGCACGGCGTCGGCGGCCTCCTGCCCGACCGGGTTCTCCGTGCCGTCGACGAAGCCGAGCAGGTCGCGCTGGTCCAGATAGCTGAAACCGGTCACCTCGTCGGCGACGGCGACGGAGCCCCGCAGCCGGGTCATGATCTCCGAGCCGAGGGAGAAACAGAGGTCCTGGCGGGTGGCCCGGATGTGGAAGATCAGGTCGCCCGGGGTGGCCGGAGCGTGGTGGCGGGCGCCGCGCAGCTCCCGGAACGGGTGCAGCTGCGCCGGGCGCGGACCGTCCACCAGCCGGTCCCAGGCCGTGGAGCCGATGCCCGCGACGACACTGAGCCGCCCGTCCGGATAGCCGAAACCGACCGAGCGTTGCAGCCCCGCGAGGTCGGCGAGCAGCTCCCGGACGACGGGCTCGCCGCCCGGATCGACGGTGAGGACGAGGAAGAGCGAGGCGGTGGTCAGCGGACTGAGTACGGGCTGAGGCAGGTCGCGCAACGGAGTCGTCCTCTCGGTGGTGGGGTTGGCAGGGTTTGCCGCCTGTCCGCTGGTGCAGCGTCGAAGGGATTTCCATGCAGCATCAGCGAACGGTAAATGTCACTAATGCTGAGATTCTTCAGGATTCGGTGCGTCATTCTGGGTTGGCCGCGCTGGTCGTTCAGTGCCTGGTTATCCGCTGTGGGCGCCGAGGCCAGGGAGGACGGCGTCGTCGAGGTCGCCGTTGCCGAGGAGGCCGCTGGTGAAGGTGTTGTAGACGTTCGCGTCGTGGGGGTCCAATGGTCCCCGAGCTTGTCTCGGCCGCGCCGGGATCTGTCCACCAGCGCGTCCAGCCCGTCGGCGTGATACCGGTCGACTCAGGTGTACACGGACTGCCGCGAGGCGCCGGCCTGTTTCCCCGTACTTGCCCGGCGCGGGCGGCGGGCGGGATGGGTGGTTCGACTGCGCTGGGTCCATCTGTCGTTCTACGCTCGCCGGGCTGCGCCATGGGGGAGGAGCCGACAGATGACCGAGGCCGTGACACACCCGGCGGCGGTCCCGCCGGACCCGGTGGATCCGCTCCCGCCGGAACCGGTGGACCCGCTCCCGCCGTTCCGAGGCTGGCGCTACGCGGCGGAGGCCGAGGTCTACCGCAGCAGCGTCGAGGAACTCTTGGTCGAACCGGCCGTCGCCGACCGGCTGCAGATCCGCCCGGAGGTGACGGCGGACGCGGTGCGGGCGGCCATGCAGGTACCTGCGGCGGTGGAACGGGTCCTCGTCCTGGCGCGTGACGGCCACGAGGCCGTCTGCTCGGCGCTGGACGAGCGGTCGAGGAACCGGCGGAGGCTGGCTCGCGCCCGGGCCCAGCTCGGGCTGGAACCGGCCACCGCGGCCGCCCTCCTTGTTTTGTTCGCCGCCTTGTTCGCCGCGCTCGTGAACCCGTATGAGGACGGCAGCCTTAGGTTCACGTCGCAGGTGGCACTGACGGTGGTGGTGCTTGCTGTGGGCGTATGGCTGCTGCGGCGCCCACGCGCGCGTCGGCAGTTGCGTAACATGCCCACCTACGTCCACTACCGCTTACTGGTGTGGGCCACCAGCAACGAAGCCGAAAGCGCCCTGCGCCAGCTTGCCGTGGAGTTCACCGTTCACAGCGCCCGCCGGGTCCTCCTCGAGGTGATCGAGGCACTGCTCGGGGAAGACCCGCACTCCGTACTCATGTACGACGGATATCACGGGCTGAGGGCGCGGCGGGACTCCCGGTTCTTCGTGCGGAGCGCGTGCGCGAGCCAGTTGGCGCGCAAGCTGAGCCTGATGGACGGCGGCACGATCGCGCTCAGCGGTCCGCGGGGCGTGGGCAAGACCACGCTCCTGGACGCCGTGAGCGGTCTGCTTCGGCCCGAGGCAGCGCACAGCGGATCGGAGCCCGACCTGGTGATCCGCGTCGCCGTACCCGCCGCCTATACCCCGTACGACTTCCTGCTGTCCTGCCTGATCGGCGTGTGCGAGCAGTACCTGCGGCGAAGCGGCCAGACAGTGCCGGACTTCACACGGCTGTCGGGCCTCGTACGGCTGGGCCGTCGTACCGCCGGAATGGCCCGCAGCGCTGTGCGGTGGCTGCTGTTCGCCCTGCCGGCCGGCGCCCTGCTCGTGCTGGGCGCGGCCGCGACGGTACGAGTCTGGTGGGGTGGCCACCGTTCGGGCCTCATGTCCCTTGCCACGGGCGTGGCCCAGGACGCCGCCCACCTGGTGAGCGGGCTCTGGCACGGTCAGTATGTCCTGGTCAGCCTCATGGTCGCGTACACGAGTTTCCTGGTGTGGGGTCTTCGCACACCAGGCCGCTTCCGCCGTTTTCTGGGGCTGGGGGAGCAGGGCCGGGCCGGCTGGATCCTGCTGTGGGCACTCGGCTGGCTGTTGGCCGCAGCACCGATCCTGGACGGTCTGGTGGACGTGCACGACTCCGTGGACTTCCTGCCCGACCGGTCCAGCTGGACCAGCTGGACCAGCGGGCCGGGTACACCACGGGACGGTGCGGCAACTGTCTTCGCCACCCTGCTCGTACCGCTGTTCGTGTACCTGTTCGTCACGGCGGCGGGCATCCCGCGACGTCTGACCTCCAGCGACCGCACGCTGGTTGCGGTGACGCTGGGCGGCTTGGCCTGCATCGGCTTCATGGCGACCTCCGCGACGACCCGGCCGGTCGTGTTCGATGCCGAGAACCCCGGCCGGCTCGCGGTGTTCATGCTCGGACTGGCGCTCGTTCGCTCCTCCTCCAAGCGGCGGGGGCGGCACACGACGCAGACCGATCTCACCCGGCGCTGCCTGAACCAGCTCTTCCGGCTCCGCACGGTCCAGGGCACGTCCGCCGCACTCAACTTCACGCCGGGGACCCCTTTCGGGAGCGCGCACGGCTCCACCCTCTCCAGCGTGCCGCCGAACTTCCCCCAGCTGGTGGCAGAGTTCCTGGATCTGGTGGGGGCGATCGCGGAGGAGCTGGGCGAGCAGGGCGACGGACGCGTGTTCCTGTGCATCGACGAGCTGGACCGAATGGCCACTCCGGCACAGGCACGCATGTTCCTGGGCGAGGTCAAGGCGATCCTCGGCGTACCGCGGGTCTACTGCCTGGTGTCCGTGGCCGAGGACATCAGCGCGGGGTTCGTACGCCGGGGCATGCCCCACCGCGACACGACGGACAGCGCCTTCGACGACATCGTGCACGTCCGGCCGATGACGCCCGCCGAGTCGGTGGCGATCCTCGAGGAACGCGTACCCGGGCTGCCCCGCCCGTACGCCGTCCTTGCCCATGCCCTGTCCGGAGGCATCCCGCGGGACCTCATCCGCTACGCACTCGGCCTGGTCGAGCTGCGCCAGAGCACCCCGTACGTAGAACTGTGCGACATCGCGCTCGTGATGCTGGCGGAGGAACTGTCCGACACCCTGGCCGGCTTCCGGACGCTGCTGGCCGCCCAGCCGTGGACGGCGGAGACCGCACCGGTCATGGTCGACTACCGGCTCCTGACCGAGCGGTTGGACGACGCCCGCCCGGAGCAGGGCGCCGCCCTCGTGCGCGCCTTGCAGGAATTCGCGGCGCCGGCGGCCTCCGTGGCGCCTGCGGCCTCCGCTCAGAGCGGTCCGGACGGGGCGGCCTTGCCGGAGACCACCCGTCCGCTGGTTGCGGAGGCCCGCGCGTACGCCGCCTGCGTGCTCACCCTGCTCCAGATCTTCACCCCGGCGGGCTTCGACCAGCGCAGCGCCGAGGCCGCGGTACGCGATCCGGACGGTTCGGTCCAACGCCTGGCCGACATGCGCCTGGAGCTGGCCGTCTCGCCGTACAGCGCCCTCGTACTCGTCGATCGGGTCAGGCGGGCGTGGGGCCTGCCGGTGCTGGCCGCGACTCCACTGCCGTCGGGTCAGGTGCCGAGCCCGGAACGCTCGTGATCAAGCGAGGACGCCGCACCTCCGCTGGCTTCGGCGCGGTCGAGGCCGCAGCGGGCGCTGGTGACGTCGCGACGGTCGGCGATCAGCTGACGTTGAGTCGGCATGGGACCACCGCTGCTCGGCCTGTGCGCCGGGCGGTGCACAGGCCGAGAGGAGAGCGGTCGGGGCCGGATCAGGTTCCGGCCTTGCACTTGAGCGTGAAGTTGAGCGAGTCCGTCGCGTCACCCGAGGAGAGGGACACGGACACGGACGGGGCCGGATTCGCAGGTGCAGCGCGCGGAGCGGCCCTCACGGTGAAGGAAGCGGTCGCGGTCGAGGGCTCGGTGAACTTGACCGTGGGCGTGCTGGTCTTGCCCGCACCCGACCACTTGTACTTCACGTTCCCCGTGCCCGTTCCGGTGAGCTTCCCCTGGAAGGTGACGTTCTGCGCCACGGAGCAATCGATGTCCACCGCGGGGGTGGTCGACGCACCCGTGACGTCCACGTCCGATATGTCGGCGGCAGCGGTAGCGGGTGTCCTGGTGGGCTTGCTGCAGCCGACCGCCGGGTTGTTCCTACCACCGGTGGCCCTCGCGGTGTAGGAGCCCTTCTTGACGTCCTCCTCCGTGAATGAGCCCTGCGGGTTCGCGGTGCGGGTGAAATTCTCCGGACCCCTGACCTTGACCTGCTGGCCGGCCTTGAAGCCGGTCAGTACGAGGTCGAACTCGACGGGGTTCGTACCTGGGGCCACGACGAGCTTGCAGGTCGCCTGCGGGGCCGCGGCGGGCGCCGCAGGCGAGGCATGGGCGGCCATCGCGGGTGTCAGGGCTACCGCGGAAGCCGCGAGCGGGGCGAGCAGTGCGTAGCGAACGTGCCGATTCATGCGTTCCCTCCTAGCCGGGAAGGCATTGCTGGAAGATGAGTCGAGCCACAGGGGGGCACGGGACGCGTGCGGCGCCCTCGCGGGCCCGCTCCTGTGCCGCGCGTGCGCGGCCCCTCCACCTGTCGGCCGGCAACCGGCTTCCTGCCGGTCCGGATTCCGGGGCCATGAACGACCTTTCCACCGTAGCGCCGCATCCCCACCACGGCGCGCCGAGCGAAACGAACGCCGTAGCGGGTACTGCGTACCGTCGTGGGATGAACGCAAGAGCGAGCGCAACCTGCCGAAGGGACGTGTGATCTTTTTGCCGGAGGCAATCAGCGCGGGGGCCGCGCACCGCTGTCTCCTGCCAGCCCTCGGCACGGCCGCAGAGAAGGGTCGCGCCGTCGTACGTGAAACTCCAGGCACAGCGCCCGCCTGCCGTCGCCGCAGAGCTGAACCTGCAGGACCGCGGCGACGACCTCGCCGACGCCCGTGCGGCCAACCGCGAACTCACGACCAGGTCGATTCGATCGGGCGCGCGGGGTCCGGCTTGGTCCCGGCTGACCGAGGCGCTGGGTGTGCCGTTCCCGTGGCGCTGGCCGAACGTGAGCGCCGCGGCGTGACCTCGACGGAGCGGCTGACCCATCGGTAGGCCCGCGAGTGTTTCCCGATGGCGTGGTCCGGATGCCTCACCGCACGACGCTGGCGAAGGCGTGGCGGGAGCTGCTCGGGCCGGGCGGCGGCCGCCAGTGCTCCGTCGGCTAGGCGGCCGCGGCTGCCGTACGGGCCTCCGGTCGACACCCCGTGACGAGCGGGGGAGCATGAACACGAGGGCCGCCAGTCATGTGCCCCTCCTTCCTCCCCCCCCTCGACTTCCGATCGGAGAACCCTCATGTACCGACGCACCCGACGCGCCGTGGTCACGTCCCTGCTCGTCTCCTCGGTCGTATGCGGCGGCGCCGTTGTCTTCGCACCGGTCGCTGGCGCGGCCGTCCCGGCCGCCAGCTGTACGGTCACGCCGGGGCCGAACGACACGTACGTCACGATCACCGGCGAGGGGTTCACGGGACCCCGCAAACTCAACGACGGCGAGTCCACCGTGGACCTGGCGATAGGCCCGGACGGAACATTCCGCGTGCAGCGCTTCCAGAAGAACGTCGACTACACGATCCTCGCGGTCAACGAGGACCAGAACTTCATCTTCGTGAACTGTAAGAAGGTGGGCTCGGCGGCGACACCGAAGCCCGAGAACCCGCAGAACACGACCCCGGTCCAGCCGGGTTCCCGGCGGGACATCGCCCAGGGCCGCGTGGCTGGCGCCAAGGCGGGGACCGTGGCGGCCAGCAACAGCTGCAAGACCAAGCCGGTGGCGGACAAGTCCGGCCAGCAGCACAGCGATGCGTACTGGCAGGCCTGGACCCAGGCAGCCAACCGCGCCTTCAACCGGGCCTGCAACGGCAGGTGAGCCGCTTCACCCCGAGCCGCAGGGCCGCGGCGACAAGAACGGTCGCCTCGTCTCCTCCCTGTTCCCCCTCACGGCGCCCGGAGGCAGTGCGCAATGAGCCCGATCGTGGTCTTGGTCGCACTGCCCGCCCGGCTCGCGGCGGTCCCGGCCGCCGAGGTTGCGGCACGCTGGCCCGTAGCGGTCAACCTGCTGCCAGCAGCTCCTCGGCGCCCGGGCCGGAGCGAGCTGGGCGATCCGCATGCGCAGCACCACCCAACCCTCTACAAGGTGCCCGCGCCCGTGGTCGTCATGGCCGCCGCCCTACTGGTGACCCACACCACCACCCTCGACACGTTCGCGCTGGCGCTCTTCGCCGTCCTCGGCGCCACCATCCGCTTCACCACGTTCATGGCCGCCGGCTCCACCGCCAGCGCCGGGCTGGGCGGAATGCTCCTCGGCGGGTTCCCGGACCTGGTCTTCATCCCCCTCCCCCTGCTGGCCGTGATCTTGCGGGTCGAACCCTTGTGTTCGACTCTTGCTGCCGGGGCGGGAGCTCTTGACCCTCACGTGGCGTCAGGCTGCATAGTCGGTGCCGTGGAGGATCACTGGACTGTGGGACGCGTGGCCGAGTTGGCCAGCGTGAGCGTCCGCACGCTGCATCACTACGACGAGATCAGGCTCGTTCGGCCTTCGGCGCGGACCGCTGCTGGGTACCGGGCCTATTCGGCGGGCGACGTGGAGCGGTTGAGCCATCGGCGGTCATGCGGGGGCAGCGACCTGCTGGCTCGGCGCCGTGCGTGGCCGCCGCCGCGGAGAGCCTGCCGTTCGAGGACCACTCCTTCGACGTCGCGATGGCCGTCTGTCTCCAGCGTTCACCACTGGGAGGACC
The DNA here is from genome assembly GCF_042736805.1 of Streptomyces sp. NPDC060031. Taxonomy (NCBI): domain Bacteria; kingdom Bacillati; phylum Actinomycetota; class Actinomycetes; order Kitasatosporales; family Streptomycetaceae; genus Streptomyces; species Streptomyces sp. NPDC060031. Next base: position 1,775 of record NZ_JBHWVM010000049.1, on the reverse strand, counting down.
CGATAGCGGGGCTGCGCGAGATGCGGCGCGTGGCCCGCCGCGTGGTGGTGCTCACGCTCGACACCGACGAGCCCGGATGGCAGGACCGGTTCTGGCTCACCCGCGACTACCTGCCCGAGTTCGCCGCCGTCCTCGCAGAATTTCCCCCGCTCGCCGGGATGGCCGACGCGATCGGCGCCCGCGCTGAACCGGTGCCCATCCCGTGGGACTGTGCTGACGGCCTGTGATGAGACGGTGGCAGTGGGCGGGAATGGACCGGAGGTTCCGTCGGCGCTGATCACGGCTGCCATGTGGTGACCTGACCAGCTTGCTGATGTAAGTGGGCGTTATGTCCGTTTCTGGTAGCGGCCTCGTCCGGGTTGGGTGAGGAAGCCTTGGCGGGTGAGTCGTCCGAGGCGGCTGCGGGTGATGTTGACGGATGCTTCGTCGGTGGGCATGTCGAGGAGTTCGTGCAGGTCGTGGGCCCGGAACGCCTGGTCGGGGTGCTGGTTGAAGGCGTCGACGATGGTCTGGTAGGCGGTGCTCGACTCGGGCGGATCGGGTTCGGTGCCGGTAGGTGCGAGTTCGGTGATGACCTTGCGGGTGGTGGCGAGGTCCGCGAGGCGAGCTTCGGTCTCGGTGAGGGCGGCGGTGAAGTGCGCGATCTGATGGCGGAGTTCGTCTGCCCGGGCCGTGGCCGCGTTCTCCCGGAGGTGAAGGTCCACCAGGAGTTCGGTGATGTTCACGCGGCCAGCCCGATGGTGTCGCGCCAGGTCGGCGTGGGGGTGGTGAGGCGGCGGGCCATGTTGGCGGTGGAGGCCCAGTAGACGCGTGAGGCGGAGGTGTCGGGCCGGTGGTCGTACTCACGGGTCAGACGCCGGTGGAGCATCAGCGTGCCGTTCGTCTGCTCGACCACCCACCGCTTCGGTTGCGGGACGAACCCTTTGCCCTGGTCGGCGGGGTTGCGGCGGACGACCTCGACGCCGATGTCCAGCAGTGCGCCGTGAACGATGACCGCTTCCTTGAAGCCCTGGTCGACCAGGGCTTTCTCCAGGCGCATTCCGCACCGCTCGGCGGCCTGGTCGAGCAGGGCGATGCCGGCGGCGTTGTCGTGCGCCGAGGCGGCCATGACGACGACGCCGATGATCAGCCCCAGCACGTCGACGGCCAGTCCCCGCTTGCGTCCCGAGACCTTCTTGTTCGCGTCCAGCCCGGTCGTGGTCCTGGGGACACCCGCCGCAGCGCGGACGGACTGGGTGTCGATGATCACGAGGGACGGGTCCTCTAATCGGCGGGCTTTCTCCCTGACCTGGCAGCGAAGGAGTTCCTGAATCCGCTGGTCGAGCCCGTCCTCGCGCCACAACCTGAAGTAGTAGAACACCGCCGACCAGGCCGGCAGGTCATGCGGCAGCATGCGCCACTGACAGCCCGTCCGGTTCTGGTAGAAGATCGCGTTCACGACCTCCCTCAGGTCACAGGACCCGGGATCCCCGGTCGCCGACCGCGCCACCCGGCCCTGTTTCCAGGCCGTGATCATCGGCTCGATCAACGCCCACTGCCCATCCGACAAATCGCTGAGATACGGCTCTCTCATCACGCCCCGCATCTCAACATGGACATGCCCATCGAGCAGCCCGGACCGCGATCAATACCACGATCGAGCGATCACGAACGAAGAGAAGTCGGACTTAACGACCACTAAGTGGGCATTCAGGGGTGGTTTGTGTCGATAGGCGAGCTATACGATTGCCGCTCTTGAGGTATCTGCCCCATACGTTCATCTCCACGCCCTCCGA